>NZ_JAPQLN010000084.1:0-17005 GCF_028981745.1 Wolbachia endosymbiont of Drosophila tristis
AAATCATAGAAAATACTGTCGAAAAAGGAAGTTTTCTTGTTCGTGTAAAACTCAACACAATGGATTTTCTGAAAAGTTTTCGAGTATATTATATTTTTAATTTGTAGAATAAGGTTTTTTCCTTTTTGCATATTTCACCTAAAAAGGACACATTTTAGACTTCTTTGTTGAAATAAAACAGAAACAAAAGTGCTGTCCCTTGCACTCTTTGGATAATTTAATGATAAAAAATTTGGAGAGAAATTTTATACACTATCGCTGATATTTTTCCTTAAGTTGACGCCATTGCCTGAACGGATACAACTTAATTTTTAATCTGCAGGAGTCAAGTTGAGAATGTCCAATTTTCCACTTTCTTTATAGCATAACATACTTCAGCGCCTCTTGCTCCTCTTGAAGTGCAATGGGCTCACCACTTATGTGTAAATTAATCGTTAATGTTGTACACGTTCTTTTCTTTTTCTACTCTCTCTTGCTCTTCAATACAATATATAGCAAGCGGATTAGCTTTAAGTCTTTCGACTCCTATTTCTTCTCCTGTTCCATCGCAGTAACCATAAGTGCCTAATTTTATTTTTTCTAACGCCTCCTTAATTTTTTCTTTTCTATCTTTTCGACGCTTGATTAATTCCTCGTTTCCACTATCTTCATCAGAATAGTATGTATCAATACTATTATCTTCTAGTTCTTGTTTCTCTAACTCAGCGAGTATTGATTGTAACTTTAAGCTGAAGTATTCCAGTTGTTTTACGCTCATATATTCTTCATCTTCTGAAGGAGTGTAATCTTCTGGTGACTTTATTTTTGGTAACTTTTCCATAATTGCATTATCAAAAAAATAATAAAACCTATATAATTTATGAACAAAAAATTATACTACCTCAAAGTAAACACTATAATTTATAATAAACATTTAAAAGCCTAGTATGATCGACTCAGTAAAAAAATTAGTAATAGATGATAAGAACTTTACCTATATAGTATGTATTTTTATCATAATGTTAAGTTTATCTTCATTTACACTTAAAAACAACAATAAACAAGAAGTTATGTTAACATTAACATGGATATGTGCTACATTTGTTTTGCAGATTTCTACAAATAATTTGTTTACATCTGATTATCATGATGGAATATTAGAGCAAATCTTTGTACAGCCACTCTCTTCTAGGCTTATAGTTGCTTATAAAATTTTCGCTCACTGGTTATTATTTGGGTTACCGATTTCAGTAATTTCTTCCATATTCAGCTTTGCAATTCTAGGCAATAGTATTGAACACTCAATAGCAGTTGGAGTGTCTTTATTATTTAATACGCTGATAATCACTAATATTTCAGCTACTGGAAATGCATTGATGATTGGTCAAAACAACTTAGCATCAGGAGTATCGCAAATTCTTGTTTTGCCAATGATAATGCCAACCTTTGTGTATTTTAAAATGCTAACTCAATTTGAAAATTTATCCTTGAATATTTATACACTACTAATCACCATCTTAGTTTTTGTTATTTTGATTGTTAACAGCACCATAACTACTCACATGGCACTAAAATTTGCTGTGGAACAGGATTGAAAAATCTTACTGTTATTCAGTAGACTTCTTGCATAACCTAGAAAAAAGGCAAATAGTTATTATAGATTTAGGTTTATCGACAATTTGAAAAACCTTCATTCCAGCATCCTTCCCTGTCATCCAAGTAGCCCTTCGTTGTCATCCCAGTGTCAAAAACTGGGATGACAGCTAACCTGACAACCGTCATCCCGCTACTTGTTAGCGGCTAAGAGATACCGTGACGGTATGACGGTTCGCGGTGGCATGACGATAAGCCTCATCATCCCGCTACGTGTTAGCGCCGCGGCGGTATGACGATTCGCAGCGGCATGACGAGAAAGGGGCTACTTGGATGATACCTTTTTTCTACTTAGTTTGGGTTATGCAAGAAGTCTATTCCTTCATAAGGAGAAGTAGTTAAAGGAATTTACTCTATTTCTCCCTCTTTTTTTATTATTTTTAATCTATAGTTAACGTAAAAGAGATATGCAAAAACTCTATTGATCCATAGTCTGCAAATTATTAATAACACTTACTTTAAAGAACCTCACTTTACGCTGATCTTTGAGCGCTCTTCTGTGGTATTTCGTAAGAGTATAACTTGTGAAATCGTCTTCCCTATAGATTAAAGAGTTACACTGCTTTATATGTGATGCTATCCACTCTGCATAGTCCTGATGATCGGTTGCAATGAATATTTCCCCTGTTATAAGTATTTTTTTTGCTAATAAATTTAAAAATTCCGTATTAATTAATCGTCTTTTATTGTGACTTCTTTTTGGCCATGGATCTGGAAAGAGAATAAAGAATCTTTCAACACTGTTATCAGGAAAATTTGCAATCAATTCTCTTGCATCTTCTGTCCACATTAAAATATTTTTTATGTTCTGTATTTCTATGTTTGTTAGCAAGCGAGAAACCCCCTTTAAGTAGGGCTCACATCCTATAAATAATAGATCAGGTTCATTGAGCACCTGGTAAAGCATATTTTCACCGTTGCCAAAGCCTATTTCTACCCATATTCTTTTTTGTGAATTTACAATTTTCTCTATAGATTCCTTGCTGTTTTGAATAGAATATTTTTCCAATATTTCATCAACATCAGGTTTTAGCCTGGACCTTCTGGAGAACGATCTAATCCACTTGCTATTCTTAAATAGCATATTCTTGATACATATATAATTTTCTCACTATATTTTATATAGCTTAAACAATTCTCGAAATGAGTTAATGAAAAATTACTTGTCAATAATTGTTAATATTATATAATATATGAGTTCTAATAAAGTTTAAGTTAAAGGTATGAATAATAATAATCCAGTCGTAAATCTACCGGTTACTATCAGAAAGCTATCATCAAACAAATTTATAGAAGAGATATGTCAAGGCCAATTTGAGGATCAAGATAATACCTTGTTTGAAGATTCTTTTATTAACAAAATTAAAGAAGGAGATGTGGTAGAAGGTGTAATTACAAGAATAAACCCTAACGACGTTGTGGTTGATATTGGTTTAAAATCTGACGGGAGAATTCTGATCAAGGAACTCGGTTGTAATGATGAGGTCATTATTGGCTCGAAAATCAGAGTTTATGTGGAAAGAATTGAAGATTATCATGGTAATGTTGTTCTTAGTCGTGAAAAAGCAATTAGGGACGAAAAATGGAATAAGTTGGAAGAAGATACAGTTACAAGGGCTGAAGTAAGCGGAGTTATTAAACGCTCAATTAAATGTGGCTTTATTGTTGATCTTGGTGACGGAATAAGCGCTTTTTTACCGCTGAGTCATGTGGATTTGAAGCAAGTAAAAGATGCGAAGCACCTTATTGAAACTGAACAAAAGTTCATCGTGCTTAAAATGGATAAGAAGCAGGGCAATATTGTAGTATCAAGAAAGCTGGTGTTAGAAAAATTGCACGCTGGTGAAAAAATTAAATTTTTAGAATCTTTAAATGAAGGCGATATAATAGAAGGGAAAATAAAAAGTATCACTCATTACGGTGTATTTGTCGGTATTCATGAATCAGATGTAGTGGGAGTTATAGATGGATTGTTACATATTACAGATATCTCTTGGAGTAGGGTAAGTCATCCGTCTGCAGTTTTTACTTGTGGTCAGACTATAAAAGTTAAAATTATAAAAATAGATAAGGAAAATGCTAAAATTTCCTTGGGTGTGAAGCAGCTAGAAGATAGCCCTTGGCAAGATGCAGAGTCAAAATATCCAGTTGATAGTGTGCATAAGGGTTATGTAACAAGCATAGAAGATTATGGATTATTTGTTGAGCTTAGACCTGGAATTGAAGGTTTAGTGCACTCGTCAGAAATAACTTGGGTTAAGAGTAATTTACCAGTTAGTAGTCTCGTAACAAGGGGACAAGAAGTATATGTAAAAATTCTCAGTATTGACATTGCTAAGAGTAGGATGAGTTTAAGCATGAAAAGGTGTGTAGACAACCCTTGGCAAGTATTTATCAATAAATATCCTCCTGGTTCTATTGTTTCTGGTGAAGTGAAGAATAATACCGGCTCATATGTATCTGTTGCTTTCGGTGATTCTGGAATAGATGAGAACGTAGAAGGAACAATATATGTGAAAGATTTTAGTTGGTCTAAAAATGGTTCAGATGAGATAAAGAAGTATAATGTAGGTGATAAAATAGAAGCAAAAGTAATAAGGGCTAACGTGAATCGGGCAAGAATTTATCTTGGAATAAAACAAATAGAGTATGATCCTCTTGAAGAACTGATAAAGAAAGTTAAGGTAGGTGATAAAATACAGGTTATTGTAGATAAGAGAGAAGATAATGGACTAGTCGTTGAAGTTGAGAACGATGTAACCCTTCTAATAGATCAAGAGCATTTACCAGAGAATAAAAAATTCTCTATATCAGAAAAAATAGAAGTTGAAGTATTGGGTGTTGAAGAATATAACATAGCATTATCTGCTAAGTGATAAGGTTTACTTATTTTGGCTTCATATAAATGGCAACAAAGTCTGATATAATAGCGAGGGTAGCAAAAAGACATCCTTTTTTAGATAAGATTGTTATAGCAGCTATAGTTGATAGATTTTTTGGGATACTTTCAAGCACATTGAAACATCATAATAGAGTTGAAATTAGGGGGTTTGGTTCTTTTTCAGTTAGAAGTTATAACTTGAAAGAAACAAGCCATTTAATGTTACAGAAGTTTACAAAGAATCAATACTTTAAAACATATTTTCGTAGCAGTAAAAAATTATCTGATTTGATAAATGAATAAAAATTTATACCATAAATAAGATGAAAGTAGGGGTTTGAGTTTATACTGTACGATAGAAATTTTTAGCACCATATGCAAGTAGTAGAAATAGTTATACGTAATAACACATATAAAATATCTTGCGAAAGTGGGAAGGGGAATCATTTATTACGCCTTGCTAATAGTTTTGACAAGTTAGTTAGTTCTGTATCTCAAAAAACTGGAGGTAAGGGTTCGGATGCATTAAATTTCTTACTTGCAGCACTAATTCTTGAGGATAAAATTTTAGAATTAACAAAGCGATTAGATGAAGTAAATCAAGAGCGCGAAAAGTATAGAAACGAGAAAAGAATAGAATATACTGAGGTACTAGATAAGGTAAATAAGATTATCACTAATCTTGAGTGCATAAAGGATTAGCTTCAATAAAGCAAGCAATTAAATTGACTATCTGACTATTCAAGCCAGGAGGGAGGTTTGTCTTACGAGTTATGTAACAATATAATTCGTAATCATCAAGATCAACTATTTTTTCGTATTCGATTAGTTCGCTTAAGGAAAATTTATCAAGATATTTCAATGCGAAATGCCCTAAAAGTATATCGGTTTCTTTGCAACCCCTATGCCAGCTTCTATATATTAATTTTCTTCTGAGTAGTGAGGTATCTGTCATTACAATTAAACTTTTTTTAATTTAAAAGTTAAACTAAATACTTGTCAAGCGAGGCGCATTTTAATATACTTAACATTTTGTTAAGATCTAAATATACAGGTGGAATTAATTTCTAATCTTATCCATCAATTTAGCGATGGAATATATTATTTTTTATCATTTTCTTTAATAATTTCTGTCATAGTATTCGTGCATGAATATGGGCATTATGTTGTTGCCAAAGCATGCAAAGTTAAAGTTGAATCTTTTTCCATAGGTTTTGGTCCTGAAATTTTTGGTTTTAACGATAAGTCTGGAACTAGATGGAAATTAAGCGTTGTTCCATTGGGTGGTTATGTTAAAATGCTAGGAGATACTAATGCAGCGAGTGTCCCAGCTGATCAACAAGAATTAACGGAAGAAGAAAAATTGTATTCATTTCATACAAAACCGCGTCATAAAAAAGCAGCAGTAGTTTTTGCAGGGCCTTTTGCAAACATGGTATTTGCTGTTATAGCTTTTACAATATTTTTTAGCATAGCAGGTTATTATCGCACTCCACCGGTGATTGAAAATGTAATCGAAGGTAGTGCAGCTAAGGAAGCTGGTTTGTTGCCAGGTGACACTATTACACAAATCAATGAGCATAAAATAAAATACTTTGAAGATATTTCACGTGTGATAATGTCGAATCCTAAAACAAGAATGGAGATTGAGTATAGCAGAAATAATGAGAAGCACAGGACCAGTTTAACTCCATTAATAATCAAGGACAAAGACGTTTTTGGCAACACAATAGAAAGAGAAACTATAGGGATTATTTCAGTCAATACATTAAAGCAGTCGTCTTTTCTTGGGGCTGTGAGCTTATCAGTAAGTGAAACTTACCACACTATGTGCTTAACGATTAAAGCTATCTTTCAAATTATTGTTGGTAAGAGGAGTGCAAGTGAAATAGGTGGACCAATAAAAATCGCAAAATATTCAGGACAATCAGCTAAAAAGGGATTTATTATGGTTCTATATTTTATGGCAATCATTTCAGCTAATTTAGCTGCAATTAACTTGCTGCCAATACCACTGCTAGATGGTGGGCATTTATTTCATTATATCATAGAAGCGGTTATACGTAGGGATTTAAGCTTGAAATGTCAAAAATATGCAGCTATTTTTGGTGCTTTAGTGTTGTTTTTGCTTATGGCAACTGGAATGTCAAATGATATTAGGGATCTTTTTTGAAATAAAATATGAAAAAGCTATTTTATATACTGGTAGTGGTTTTTATTTCTTTTCCTGCCCTGCTTGTTGCTTTAGGAACTGCGGAAAAAGTGCAGGTGAAAGATGTCAAATGTATTGGTAATGAGAGGGTAAGCAACCAGACAATAGGGTTCTATATAAAACTAAAATCTGGTGATTATATAAACGACGATGATATAGACTCAATTATAAAAGATCTATATAAAACAAAGTTATTTGCTAGTGTTAATGCTTACATAGATGATAAAAAAAATTTAGTAATAAAAATTCAAGAAAATCCACTGATTAACAAGGTAGTGTTAAAAGGCAATAAGTTATTTAACAGCAAAGAGCTGCTAAGTAATGTGATTCAATCAAAGTCGCTAACTATTTTAACTGAAACAAAATTGCAAAACGATTTAGTGAATTTAGTCACTACTTATAGAAATAACGGTAAGATTGGTGTTAAAATTGAATATGACCTGAATAAGCTTGATGGCAATAGAGTCAATCTAATTTTTAAAATAAAAGAAGGCAAAACCTCTAAAATTAAGGATATAAGATTTATAGGCAACAAAAACTTTTCTGAAAATGAGCTAGAGCAAGTTATCAAAAGACATAGTAATGACATATTTAGTAAGTTATTTAGAGCTATTTTTAAAGGCGGAAATCATTATTCACCGCAATATCTATTGATTAACACAGAATTGCTCGATCATTTTTATTCATCTAAAGGATATATTCAAAATAATATTCAACCAATTGTTGAGGTTGATAATAACAATCAAACAGAGTTAACTTTTTTGATTGACGAAGGACAGCAGTATTTATTTGGAAATAATGAGGTTAATATTGAAACTGAAATTCAGGATTTGAGCCTAAAAGAAGAAATATTGGATTTTATAACAGAGGAAAACGATAAGATATTTAATAGAGTTAAAATTAATAATACAGTAGAAAAAATAAACAAATATTTAAATGAGAAAGGATATATATTTGCAAAAGTTAATCCAGAGTATGCACAACGTGACAATGTTGTAGATGTAACCTACAGAGTGCTGCCGGGTAAAAAGATTTATATAAATCAAATTACAATTGATGGTAACGATCGCACTTTAGATAAAGTGATCAGAAGTAAGCTAAGTGTAGCAGAAGGTGATGCGTACAATATATCTGAGATTCAAAAGTCACGTAAAAAACTAATGAGTAGTGATTTTTTTGAAACAGTGAAAGTAAATAGTTATGCAGTTAATGATAATGCAGTAAATCTTGACTTAAGTGTTAAAGAAAAAAACACTACTTCGTTGTATTTGGGAGGAGGTGTGTCTCTTCCTGGTGGAGCATTGATTAAAATTGACCTCAAAGACCGTAATTTATTTGGTACTGGAAAAGAGCTCTCTTTTGCTCTTGAAAAAAGTCAATACGTATTTTCTACTGATTTAGAGTTTGTTGAAAATAATTTTAACGATTCTGATACGTCACTAGGCATGGGTGTATTTTATGAAAAACAAGATAAACCAAACACTACTTTTGATAGTTGCGATATGGGATTTTTTACAAAGTTATCATATAAAGTCACAGAGAACTTAACTAATTCCCTTCGCTATTCTTATAAGTATAATCATATACACATGGATAATAAGGGTGGACAAGACACCGATATCTCTGAAATAATACTGGACCGAAAAGGTAAACATCAGATTTCATCAGTGGGATACACGTTGGCATATAATAAACTGGATAACCTCTATACTCCAAAAGAAGGGTATTTACTGCGCTTAAGTCAGGATATTTCAGGATTGGGAGGAAACGTGAATTTCCTGAAATCTGAATTCTTATCTTTTTATACGCACCCTATATTAAGCAAAATTGACGATGATATAACGCTACGCTTTAAGATGGTGGCAGGTCATATTTTTTCTTATACTGATGAAAATCTAAACATTGGCCAGCACTTTTTTAAAGGGGGTAATGAGATTAGAGGGTTTGACCTTTCCGGTATTGGACCAAGAGCAGAAGACAAAAATAAAAGCTCATTAGGAGGCAAAACTTATTTTAATCTAACACAGCAAGTGGATTTTCCTCTACCAAAACTATATGACTATGCTGGTATCAAAGGCTCACTATTTGTTGACTATGCAACACTTTTTGGCTTAGATGATAAAAATAAGAAGTATGAAGGGAAATACTATGATAGCAAGCTTGTGAGAGTGTCACCAGGTTTTGGCTTTTCAATGCTTTCTCCTTTTGGTAGACTTAGATTGGATTTCGGGTTTCCTTTAGTAAAGGAATCTTATGATATAATACCATCACCAAATGTTAAATTTTCTATTGAAGCGGGGATTTGAATGAAATATATACAGTTATTTATATCAGTTATTGCCTTAATTATTTCCTTATTTGTGGGGTATAAGTTTGTAGGATATCAACCTCAGAACACAAAGGCTGCAATTATCGATAGTGAAAAAGTCATCAATGAATCTCTTGCTCTGCAAAATATACAACAACAAATAAAGGAGCAGAATTCTAGATTACAACAAGAATTTGAAAATGAGTTAGAAAAACTTAAGCCATCAAAAGAAGAATTTGACCTTTTGTCAGAAGAAGCAAAAAAGGAAAAGACAGGACAATTTAATAAGCACACTGTAAATGTTAGAGATAATTATGCTAAAAAAATGTTACATTTAGAAGAAAGCTATAGAGAAGCAGTAGAGAGTGTTTTTAACAAGATAAAAGAAGTCGCTAAAAAAACGGCAGAAAAAAACAACATAGATTTGGTACTATTTATTTCAAAAAAGAACCAAGTTTTATACTCCATGGATGAAGTTGATTTATCAGATGTGGTATTAAACAATATAAACAAGGAAATACCTGAATTTGCTTTAAAAGGCATTGAATAGACTTATGCAATTTAATATCAGTGATATTATAAAAACACTACCACATTCTTATCCGTTTCTCTTAGTAGATAGAGTTATAGAGTGTGATCCTGGTAAAAGTATAAAAGCAATCAAAAATGTGACTTTCAATGAGCCATTTTTTATTGGCCACTTCCCTGGTCATCCGATAATGCCAGGAGTCTTGATAATTGAATCTCTAGCTCAGGCATCTGCTATATGTGTTCTAGGTAAAGAAACAATAGAAAATAAAGTTGTTTACTTGAGATCCATTGAAAATGCAAAATTCAGAAAGCTAGTTACTCCAGGGGACACATTGATTCTTCAAGCTAACATTCAAAGTGTGTGTTTAGGTGTATACAAATTTAGGTGTATTGCATCTGTTAGCGAAGAAAAAGTTGCAGAAGCAACAATCTCAGCAGTATTGCAAAATAAATAAAATCTTCATCTGTAAGAAACAGCATGTACACTTTATAGTATAGCAATGAAGCTGAATTTCAAAATCTCATTTTCGAATCTATATACTCGCAATGGATTAACAAAATTAGATGAGACATTTTTGAATTATATTAAATCATGTGATGAGAGCTTGTTTTGTTCATTAATTGAAGCAAGAGAAAAAGCAGCTTCTTCTTCGATGTCATCCCAGTGTCACCTCCCATCATCCCAGTGTCACCCCCCGTCATCCCAGTGCTTGACACTGGGATCTAGAAAACAAGAAGAACGGTCAGCTACTTGGATGACAGATAGCCAGCTCATTATAGACCTCTCATATTTACTTGATGAATTTATTGCAAAACTTTTTAATGTTGAAAAAGAAATAGAGGAGCTAAAGAAAAAGCACAACGACTTTGCTGTAATATATAAGTGCAAAAGATTATTTGTCCAACGCTATGCATTGAAGAAATACACTAATGTGGCGAATATAGATATTACTAACAAACTAAGTCATTTTCTCACTTTGCCAACAACAGAAAAAAATTTTGCTGAGCAGGTGATGCATTGGTTTGAAGATAAAGAAAATCACAAAGAGGAAATAGAACTTGCGGCACAATATGCAGTGTGGAGAGTAAAAAATAAACAGAGTATATTATTTAGCATACATAAAAAAATTGACCACGAAAACCTCATACCATTTTCTAAAAAAGAAGTAGACAAAGTTGAAGTGCTGTATTCAAATGAAGTAAAAAGACGATACGGTTTTGACCTAACAAGTGAAAAGGCTAGTTTAGATAAAGCATTGGATAATGCTCACTACTGCATATTTTGTCATAAGCAAAGTAAGGATAGCTGCTCAAAGGGGCTAATTAATGATGACAATACTTTCAAAAAGTCTCCACTTAGAGTTGAACTGCACGGCTGCCCACTAGAGCAGAAAATATCAGAAATGAATCTGGTGAAAAGCGAAGGGTACAGCATAGCAAGTCTTGCAATTGTGATGATAGATAACCCATTATGCGCGGCTACTGGACACAGAATATGCAATGACTGCATGAATTCGTGCATATATCAAAAACAAGAACCCGTAAATGTGCCAGCAATTGAAACAAGGATTCTGGATGATGTGCTCAGTTTACCGTACGGATTTGAAATATATTCTCTGCTCAGCCGTTGGAATCCTTTAAATTTTCAGCGTTCATTGACAAGAGAAAACACCGGAAAAAACGTTCTAGTTGTAGGCCTTGGTCCTGCTGGTTTTAATTTAGCTCATCATTTGTTGAATGATGGGCATAACGTTATCACCATTGATGGACTAAAGATTGAACCTTTGATCGATAATTTCCAGCTAATTAAAGATTTCAAACACGAAAAATTGAGTGAACGCACGGCAGGAGGGTTTGGTGGGGTGGCAGAATATGGCATTACTTCTCGGTGGGATAAGAATTACTTAAAGATTATTAGATTACTGCTGGAAAGACGTGAGAATTTCGTACTTTATGGAGGCATTCGTTTTGGTGGCACGATTAATGCTGATGACGCGTTCAACTTGGGTTTTGATCACATCGCCCTAGCACTTGGCTCTGGTAAGCCACGAATGATCAAAATAAAAAACATACTAGCTCGTGGAGTACGCATGGCATCTGATTTTCTGATGTCGTTACAACTGACTGGCGCTCTTAAATTTGATTCTATAGCAAATCTGCAAGTTCGTATGCCGATAGTTGTCATAGGGGCGGGGCTTACTGCGATTGACACTGCCACTGAAGCTTTAGCGTATTATCCAATTCAAGTAGAAAAATTTCTTCTTCGTTATGAGATATTAGTTGATAAGTATGGAAAGGACTGTGTTGAAAAAGATTGGACAGAAGAAGAGCGCGAAATTGCGAATGAGTTTATATCGCATGCACAATTGATCCGAGAAAAGCAAAAGTTAGCAAAAAAAGAGAATAGAGAAATAAAAATATTAGAGTTAATGCAGAGCCTCGGGGGAGTGAAAGTTATATATAGAAAAGAGCTAAAAGATTCACCAAGTTATCGATTAAATAGCGAAGAGGTGCAAAATGCACTGTCAGAAGGAATTTACTTTATTGAAAACTTAGAGCCAGTTGAAGTTGTGACGGATAAATATAACCATGCTGAATTAATAAAACTGATAGACACAAAATCCGGCGAAATCAAACGTATAAAAGCACGTTCTATTTTTATAGCAGCAGGTACTGAGCCAAATACAGTTATTGCAACAGAAGATAAAAAGCATTTTAAATTAAGTAATGGGTATTTTACTCATTTGAATTCATCAGGAAAAGAAATAGACCCAATATTTTCTCCTAAAATGCAAAATAAAGATAGAATATTAGTGTATAAGCAAGGCAATAAAACAATCAGCTTTTTTGGTGATCTTCACCCTTCGTATAGTGGCAGCGTCGTGAAAGCTATGGCAAGTGCTAAAAACGGCTACCCTATTATTTCTCAGCTTTTGAGTGGAGTTAATAGCTTCGTTTCTGTCATTCCAGTGTGTGATGTTGTGGGCCAGAAAAAAAATGCGTGGTCAAGTGTTGAAGACCTGGCTAATAAAGAATTATTTAATAGAATCAAAGAGCAATTCACTGCAAAGGTTATAAAAGTTCAATATTTAACAGACAAAGTTGTGGAAATAGTGATCAAAGCACCACTTGCGGCAAAGAATTTTAAGCCTGGGCAATTCTTTAGATTGCAAAATTTTGAAACCAATGGCAGAAAAGCCAATAATACAAACCTTGCTATGGAAGGTATAGCCGTAACCGGCACTGAAGTAGACAAAAAAAAAGGAATTATTTCCACTATTGTGCTGGAAATCGGCGGCTCCACTAATTTATGCAGACACTTAAGAGAAGGCGAGCAAATAATTCTTATGGGCCCAACTGGCAGACCTACTGAGGTTTACTAAGTCTCAATATTAAAGTGATGCCAAATTTTATTTCAAAAAGTAAATAATTTACTAACGCTCGTGCACAAATTAAAAATAAATTATGCACGAGTGTAGCGTTATGAATTAGGAGTGCTATATTAAAGCTTACCTCACTATTAAAGCTATCGGTCAGATTAGATTAAAAACCTAATCTGACCGGTTTCTCTATAACCCTCTAAACTCTGATATAATTATATGATAATTAGTTTAATTAGTGGTTAATATGCAAATTGATTTTATTCATATATTGAGATAGCATAAACCATATTGGTTTTAATTATTGTGCAACTTTATAAATCGTCACTGTTACTTCTACTGACTGTATTAATAGTTATAGTCCTAAAATTACCTGAAAATTTGAGCATTGCAGTAAATTGGTCTCTCCCAATTCTAGATTTTGATTTATCTTTTCGTACCATACTAATATCTTTTTTATCAGTTGCATTTTTAGCTGTTCTACCAGCACAAAATTTGACTTTTTCAGAGATGCTATCTTTTGCTGCTTACACTATTAGTTCACTTTATGCAGTTTTATCTGAACATATGATATTGGTTATAATATTCTGTGAATTAATGACCATCAGTGCATTTTTTATTATCGCAGCTAGCTGTAGAGATAGTGGACCTGCAATAAGGTACGCTTGTGTACACTTTTTCGTTGGAGTTATATTAATAGCAGGATTGGCACTTCAAAGCACTAACCTGATAATTTTGGGTTTATTGATAAACTGCGCTTGTTTTCCTTTTTCATTTTGGGTTGTTGATGCATATCCTGCTGCATCGCTACATGGCACCACATATCTCTCTTTATTTACCACTAAAGTCTCTTTTTTAGTGATGCTTTTACACACTTATAACCTATGGCAAGATTGTACTGAAATATTAGCGCTTGTAGGCGCCATCACTGCAATTTACAGCATTATATTTGCTTCTCTTGAGCAAAATATTCGCAGATTTTTATGCTATAACGTTGTAGGACAAATGGGCTTGCTGATTATTGCAGGAAGTTTGCTCAGTCCTTCGGAAAAAGCAATACCAATTTTGATACTGCATATAATCTTCTCTCTTGTTTATCAATCATTATTGTTTGTGGTCAGTAATTCGATTATTTCACAAACAAAAACAATTAGTTTTAATGGAGTGGGTAAACTGATGTCAGTGGAAGGCATGTGTGCTATAATCGCAATACTTACAATGGCTGCATTTCCTGGAACCGTTGGATTTATCAGTAAATCATATATCACAGCTGAAATTGAAATGAACACTGTTGCCTTAAAAGGGTATAAAAATTTATATAAGCTTCTAAATTTGCTGCTTCATTTAAGCGTGGGGCTAAAGTTTCTTTATTACTTATTTATTGCAAAAAGTAAGTCAAAACCTTTAGCAGAGAGAGGAAGCAAAATGACTATGATTATTTTAGCATTTATATGCGTAATCGCTGGCAATCCTTACTTACCTATTTACAATAAACCTTCGATTTTCGATTTTGTGTACAACACAAAAAATATTTGGTCGCAATTTAATTTATTACTATGTACCACTTTACTGTTTATTCCTTTACGCAAGTTATTTTACCCGAGAGTAAATTTTAAAATGGATGTTGATTGGATTTTTAGAGCTTTCTTACCCTATATTATCTTGCTGTTCAATCAGTTAGTCTCTAAAACTAGAGAAATGTTTGCCAGCGTAGTGCAAAACTTGACTAATCCACTTGTTGGTTTATACTTTAATAATATTACTAAACTTAAAGAAGTGCTGAGTTATAACTCAGTGAGTTTTGTTTCAGCTTCTTCTCTCTTTTTAATGAGTATTCTACTAATGCTATTATGTTTAAATCGTTAACTGAAAGTTTAAATTCTGTATTTAGTAAACTGAGAGGAAAGTCAATCATTTCTGAAGATGATTTTAATCTTGCCATGCGTGAAATACGCATAGCCTTAATTGAAGCTGACGTTTCACTTGAAGTTGCAAAAAAATTCATCAACGACATTAAAGATAAAGTGATTGGGGAAAAAGTCATAAAAAGTGTTTCTCCAGCACAAATGATAATTAAAATTGTACAGGATAATTTAGTTGCAGTTCTCGGATCAGAGAAAAGTGACTTAAATCTAGCAGTTAAACCCCCTGCTGTGATTATGATGGTGGGCTTACAAGGTGCAGGTAAAACAACTACCTCAGGAAAGCTTGCTTTAAAACTAAAAAAGCAAAAGAAAAAAGTGATGCTTGCCTCTTTAGACATTTATAGGCCTGCTGCCCAGAAACAACTTGAAGTGCTAGGTAAACAAATAGATGTGCAAACTTTACCTGTAGTAATAGATGAGAAGCCCATTACAATTACAAAAAGGGCAATAGCAATAGCAAAGAACGATAATTATGATGTATTAATACTAGACACTGCAGGCAGGCTTCATATTGACAATAATATGATGAATGAGTTGAAAGCCGTAAAGGAAATAGCTTCACCTGCAGAAGTTATTTTAGTAGCCGACGCAATGATAGGCCAGGATGCGGTCAACATTGCCAAATCATTCAATGAGGTAATAGGTGTAACCGGCATTATTCTCACCCGTGTTGATGGTGATGCACGTGGTGGTGCTGCTCTTTCTATGAAAATGATCGCCGATTGTCCAATTAAATTTATTGCTTGTGGTGAAAAATTAAGTGACCTCGATGATTTTTATCCCGATAGAATTGCAAAAAGGATACTTAGCATGGGTGATGTTGTCTCATTGGTTGAAAAAGCTGCTGAGATTGTTGGTCAGGAAGAAATTGATAAGTTACAAAAGAAAGTGAAAAAAGGTAAATTCGACCTAAACGACCTAGTGGGAATGTTAAAAACTCTGAGTAAAATGGATGGCATTAGCAACATAATGAAATTCATTCCTAGTTCATTTACAAAAAAGCTAAGTAGCAGTCTGCCAGATGACAATAAAGTGAAAAAATATATAGCCATCATAAACTCAATGACTGAAAAAGAAAGGCAAAATCCAGATATTTTAAATGGCAAAAGAAGACTTAGAATTTCTAAGGGGTCCGGAACAACTGTAACTGACATTAATCTTCTAATTAAGCAGTATAATCAAATGAGCTCTATGGTAAATAAGTTCAGTAAAGTTGACCATAGTAAACTCAAAGAATCTGATTTGATGGATATGCTAAGCAGAAAGTAAGTCAGCAGGTAGTGGAATGAGACAAATCATCAGTAACCCTTTAGCTATATCAAAAGCGGCTTAGGTCTCGCAAAAAAATTTACAGCTTCTTGCTAGCCAAGAAATTTATTATTAATTTTAAGAAATACTATAGCTGACCCAAGCAACACGTCATACCGCCGCGGTATCTCTAGATCCCGCTAACACGTAGCGGGATGACGAGGCTTACCTTATCGGATTGTTTCAACACGTCATACCGCGATTCATTCGCGGTATCTCAGCCGCTAACAAGAGATCCCGCTAACAAGCAGCGGGATGACGAGTTACTATACCGCTGCGAACCGTCATACCGCCGTGGTATCTCTAGATCCCGCTAACACGTAGTGGGATGACGATTGTCAGGGTAGCTGTCATCCCAGTAGCCTCTTTCTCTTGTCATCCTAGTGCCCTGACTACTTGGATCCAGGAAAAAGAATGGTGTCATGAAAGTAGCTGACACTGGTCTCCATCCAAAAGGGTGTCATCCGAGTAGCTTGACTACTTGGATCCAGGAAACTTAATTGCAAGTAATGCATTGGGTTTGGTGAGTATGGGTTTTGCGTTATAGAATGAAGCACTTTTTGTGAATTTGTAAAGAAAACTGGATCCAAGTAGTCAAGCTACTCGGATGACATCATCCTTTTTTTTGGATTCCAGACTGGAATGACAGCAGTCCTACGTCATACCGCGATTCATTCGCGGTATCTCTAGATCCCGCTAACAAGCAGCGGGATGACGGTTGTCGTTTAGCTATAAATATTTAAGAAATTTACTAAACAGAAAAAAAGGCAAAAGAAACCCTAGGGTAGCTAGTTATTCACTATCCATTTTTTAAGTTGGCGTTTTTTT
>NZ_JAPQLN010000085.1:0-3711 GCF_028981745.1 Wolbachia endosymbiont of Drosophila tristis
AAATTACTATTCTTAAATTTGATCAGATTGATTGCAAAAAAACAAGATTTTCAATAGGTTGCTTATAATCCTAACTATAGTTAGCCTTTCATAAGTAGCGATGCAACAAAGCCATCCCAGTGTCGAGCACTGGGATGACAAGAAGAGGGCACTGCCCTCTTGGATGGAAGCCAGTGTTAGCTACTTTCATGACACCCTGACAACCGTCATCCCGCTACTTGTTAGCGGGATCTAGAGATACCGTGATGGTATGACGTAGGGGTTGCCGAGAACTTGTCATCCCAGTGCTTGACACTGGGATCCAGTTTTTCGTATAATTTTGTCAAAATCTATTGTGCTAGCAAGTTCACTAGCGTCACGCGCTGGTCTGTTAGACATTTACGTGTAGGGTGAAGAAATTTTGAAAAAGACATACCAAATATGAAAGGCCTATATATTAAAACTTACGGCTGTCAGATGAACGTTTATGACTCCGTTTTAATGGAAAATGTAATTAAACCTTTGGGGTTCAACGTTGTTAGTGATGCAGGGAAAGCCGATTTAGTGATACTGAATACTTGTCACATTAGAGAGAAGGCAGCAGAAAAACTTTACTCAGAGCTTGGGAAGATTCATTCGTTACGAAAAGAAATGACTATAGTGGTGGCTGGGTGTGTAGCGCAAGCAGAGGGAGAAGAAGTGTTCAGAAGGGCTCCTTTTGTTGATATTGTTGTTGGTCCGCAGAGTATCGCTACCTTACCGGAGCTGATAGTCAAAGCAAGCAGAAGTAAAGGTCATGTAATAAACACTGATTTTCCTGAAGTTGCAAAGTTTGATAAATTGCCAGATGAATGCTATGGCAATAGCCAGGGGTCTTCTGCGTTTCTTGCCATACAAGAGGGTTGTGATAAATTTTGTACGTTTTGTGTAGTGCCCTATACTCGTGGAGCTGAGTATTCACGGCCAGTGAATGAAATATTTCGTGAAGCATTGAAATTAGTTGCAAATGGGGCAAATGAGATCAATTTGCTTGGTCAGAACGTCAATGCTTACCATGGGGAGTGCGAAGGGGAAGTGTGGGATTTAGGAAAATTAATTAGTCATATTGCTAAAATTGAAAAGCTAGAGAGGATTCGTTATACAACTTCTCATCCAAGAGATATGCATGAATCTCTCTACTTGGCACATGCGGAAGAGCCAAAGCTCATGCCGTTTGTTCACCTGCCTGTGCAGTCTGGTTCGAATAAAATATTGCACGCGATGAACAGGAAACACACTGCAGAGGAGTATTTGGAAATAATAGACAGATTTCGCAAATTGAAACCTGAAATCGAATTTTCTTCTGATTTTATTGTTGGTTTTCCTGGAGAAACCGAAAAAGATTTTGAAGAAACTATGAAATTAGTAGAAAAAGTTAGATATGCTCAGGCTTATAGTTTTAAATACAGCCCAAGACCAGGCACACCGGGAGCGGAAAGAAAAGATCAAGTACCAGCAGAGGTTAAAACAGAGCGCCTTCTTCGTTTACAGAAATTAATTAGTAAGCAACAACTTGAGTTTAACCAGAGTATGGTAGGTAAAACTATACCTGTTCTATTTAGCGATAAAAAAGGTAAACACCAAAACCAAATTATTGGTAAAAGCCCATATATGCAATCAGTGTGCATTGATGATTCTGAAGATAAATACAGGGACAAAATAGTAAATGTGAAAGTGTTGGAAGCTCGGCAGAGTAGTTTGCTGGGGTGTGCATTTCACTGATTTTAAGCAGCGTTAAATATAAATCTTAAGCAAAGAGTATTGAAAAAATGCAATCATAATCTTTTTCAAAAGTTACAAAGTTTAATTGCTACCTCTGCTGAACGGGTACCTTAAACCTACAAATTTGAGCTTACCTATATCAATTTTTTGTACAAGATGAGTTAGTAACAACTTTATGTATAAAATTGAAGAAGAATAAAAATACAATAACGAGCATTAAATTAAATATTCCCACCTTTAAAAAACCCTCTTTATATATTTCTAAAGATTCTAAATAATTTATTTTACCATTTACTGAAGGAACTGACATAAATTTTGATATTGCAACTCCGGCTAGGTTAGAAAACGCTAATGACAGCATTACTATACCCATCACTACTCCTCTAAGGTTTTTGGGGGCTAGTGTAGTTGCTTGTTCTTGGACTAATGGAGCAATACATAATTCTCCCAGTCCCATAAAGGAGATAGCAATTATTAAATATAAGTATTCTACTTTACCTTCAATGTTAGAGTTTAAACATCCTATGTACAGTGTGAAAAAACACATAGCCATTGTCAGAAGGCCAAGGGTAAACATGGAAGTTGCATATTTTTGCTTAAACTTCATGTATGTTCCAAAAAGAAAGCCAAATATTATAATTGACAAAGGATTTATGGCTTGAGAAACTGAAGCTGGGATTGTTATACCTAATACATTGTTAATAACGTTTCTTTCGGTGAATAAGTTAACCAAAGAGCCAAGCTGCATTTCTAAAGCAAAAAAACACAAGAAAAATACCACAAGAATAGATAATGCCACTAATTTTCGTCTTTGTTCTGCTGATAATTTAGATATTATATAAATAAATATGCCCAGAGCTGTTATTCCAATAAATATGAGCATATTAGTAAAAAATTCACTATGTATAAGCATTTTAGCAATTATTGATGATGACAGAAAGCTTCCTATCAATACTATATCAAAAATTTTAATCCCTAATATGCGCTTATTCATAAGCTCTGGATAAGGAGAAAGGCCGCTATCTCCTAAAAGATTCTGAAATTTGAGAAAAAAGATTAGCCCTATAGACATCCCAATACCAGCTAAACCAAAGCCGTAGTGCCAGCCAAACAAGTGGGCTACATAACCACATGAAATAGAAGCCAATATTGCTCCAATATTCACACCTACGTAAAATAAAGTAAAGCCTCTGCTACGTTCAGGATCGTCTTTGCCATAGCATGAACTAAGTAAGTTACGTTCCCTTTAAACATACCAGTACCTATGGCTATTAGAGATAAACCTAAATATAATCAACCTGGTTCAAACTTAACCAATGACATGCAAGCATGACCTGCTATCATCACTATCCCTCCAAGCAACACCATGTTGCGGAATCCCATCAACTTATCAGCTAAAAAACCTCCAAGTATTGGTATAGCATAACCTGTTGCAGCAAATAATGAGTAAATAGTAAAGGCCCTCTCATCAGTGAAACCTAAGTGAGAAGTCAAAAATAGGACCAAAAGTGCCCTCATTCCATAGTAAGAGAAACGTTCCCACATTTCAACAAAGCACAACATTTTTAAAAATTGTGGAAACTTATCTGTCTTCTGATCCATAAAATACCCCTAAAGCTTGGGTTAATGTTAGAGGTTGTCCGGAAACAAGTAAAAGGCTATAATATCTGAAATTTTAGTACGGGGTAAAGATGAGAAAAAAGTATCCAACAGATCTAAGCGAAAGGGAATGGGCAAGAATAGAAAAACACTTCAGAGTATCATACAAGAAAGGAGGAAGGCCGCCAAAGTATAGCAAAAGAGAAATATTAGAAGCAATTTTCTATGTATTGCGTACAGGGTGTCAATGGCGGTATTTACCAAATGATTTTCCGCTATGGAAGACTGTGTATGAGCAGTTCAGGCAATGGAAGAAGCAGGGAATTTTTGAGAAAATGAATTATGAAATTACAAAATATAGTAGAAGAAAAA
>NZ_JAPQLN010000086.1:0-8055 GCF_028981745.1 Wolbachia endosymbiont of Drosophila tristis
AAAACCCTACATAGTTCCTGTGTTTTATAGCAATTTCTATATAAAAGAATACTTTACTCTTTTTCTTTGCCCAGGGCTTTTTTTAAGATGTCTCTTTCTCTTATTAGCTCTTTTTTTAGATCAAATCTTTCTTTGTCATAAGGAGCCTTTGCCTGGAAATGCGTATGCTACAGACATTTTTCCATCATATTTTCTTACTTAACATACTGCCATCTATACCTAGATCTTTTGCTATTTTTGTACTTGCTTGACCTGTTTCTTTAACCAGCTTAACAGCTTCTAATTTGAATTCTGCTGTATATTCTCTTCTATTTGTCATATTTTGAAAAAACGTTTTATTTTACTCCAAAAACGTCTTAACTTTCTCTCTACTTTTTCTGGGTAAGGTCAATTTACCGCCGCGGCGCTAACTAGTAGCGGGATGACGGGTTACCAAATTATAGAAGTTGCTTTAGCTATAAATTCAAGTTTTATCAATGTCTTGTGTTGTTACCCAAATAATGGTTGTGCAAGCGCTTAATTTTTTGATCAAAAAGGAACAAGTTTAGTAAAAAATAATGATATTATTAGTGGAACATAAAACAGTCCCACTGCAGTACTGATTAGAAGCAACAGAGTAGCTTTATCTGGTTGATAATTCAAAATATTAGCAAGTATTATACTGGACCCAGAAACTGGAATAATAGCCAGCAACATCAGTGCTTTATATATGCTCTCATCGTATATACCTATAACATGCTTGTCTAAAAGGACAATTCCTAAAACAAACAGTGGCCAGAATACGTACTTTGCTGTAATAGTGATCAAAGCAAGCTTCCAATCTATTTTAAAGCTTGCAATATTCGCAATGCTCACTCCAAGTAGCACCATTCCTAATGTGACAAATGTACTTCTAATATTCATCATAACATCTGTTAAAAAAGTAGGTATTTGTATATCGTATATACTTAAAAAGAAGCCCAGAACCATCGCATAAAGCGAAGGAAGTTTGAACAACTTTAATATACATTCTTTTGCGGTATAAATACCATTTGCAGCTATGTAAAATCCTAAGCTGTTTTCAAATAGCGCCATTCCTATATAACAAACAACATATACAGATACTGAATCTTCATCAAATAAAGCCATGGCAATCGGCAGGCCAAAATAACCCATACTTGTGCTGCCCGAGCTAAATGCTAATATGTTTCTTGTGTTATCCTTAAATAAAAAAGAAGAAAGATAATACACTGATAAGGACATAGTGCTACCTATAAACCATATCAAAATCGGCAGAGAAATTACTTTTAAGTTAACTTCTGTATGAGAGACTCCATATAAAATCACTATTGGATTAGCTATATAAAAAAGTATTTGAGATATAGTGTTTCTATCAATTTTAAGATATTTTCCTGCTAAGTAACCAATAAATATTGTAATATAAATAGGTAATATTTTGAGAAAAAGAGTAAGGAACATACTAGCCTATTGTAATATTTTTGATTGATAAAGTGACATTAGATCTTAAGGTGTTGTAAAAGTAAACAAAATTTATTTTCCAATTTATCCAGCTCATAGTTAATTAAATTAGTGCCAAAATTTGTTTTTACATAGGACTTAAGAATGACATTTGTATGATAAAATTATGTTAAGTTTCTGTAAAGCTTCTTGCATATTTTTGAATAATGACATATTTACTAAAAATTAAACTGCTTGTAGTAATTTAGACGGACTGTTGAAAAAGTAAGAGGAAATAAGTAAAGTTAGGACAGAGAGTAAGAGCTTTAACATAGTTGTCATATTTTTCTTTAATTAACCCTAGTGTCCAATTTATCCACCATTCCTTCACATGAGGTGTTTCTAACCATTTTAATAACAGTAAAAAATGTTTTCTTTCAACGCTTTAAATGTGATATTTTTATTCATTAATTAAAAATCTCAAATGTTACTACCATTTCTGTTAATCCTGTCTCTCATTGCCAAGTTCATTGAAATTGACATTTCCGTACCTAGTTTTCCTGATATGGTGCACTATTTTAACGTACCGGAAAGCATAATTCAATTAACTATTGCTTATAATTTCCTAGGCTTTTGCATAGGAGGGTTGTTTTTTGGTCCATTGTCTGAATGCTATGGCAGAAGGAGAATTATGATCATAGGTAACACTTTGTTATTAATCGGCGCTGTTGGTTGTGTTTTTGCACCGTCGATTTTTTGGCTTTTAATCTCTCGCTTTGTTCAGGGCATTGGTGTTAGCACATCTGTAGTTGTGTTTGCAATCGTTGCAGACAGCTACAAAGGCGACGAAGCGGTGAAATTTATTGGAATCATGAATTCTGTTCTTACAGTTGTCATGTCAATTGCGCCAGTGTTAGGCAGTTTCATCAATGAAATTGTAGGATGGCGTGGTAATTATGCAACTGTTGCAATACTTTGTTTGATCTCTTGGGTTTTGCTGCTTTTAGCGTTACCAGAAACAAAAAAGAACCGCGATATTTTCAGTTTGAAAAAAACGATGAAAGATTACAGAAAACTACTATCTAATCCGAGGTTTGTTACGTTGTCTTTGATGTCAAGCCTCTTTTCTGCTGCGTATATGTCATTCATTACTTGTGGACCTTTTCTGTATATGAAGACTTTTGGTTTATCTAGCACTATTTATGCACTACATCAAGGTGCAATAGTTGGGTGCTTCTCACTCATCAGTCTATTTGCTGGCAAAATCTTGCAGAAACTTGGAGCAATAAAGTGTGTAATTTCTGGTACGAGCGTGGGTGCTATTGGGTCTCTATTGCTTGTAATATTCAGTATAATTGTACCCCACTCTTTCTACTTAGTAACACTGTCTATGATTATTTTTTCTATCGGTTGTGCAATTTTCCAGCCAGTGATTTTTAATGCATCAATAAATGTTTTCCCTGAAATTAAAGGCACAGCTTCTTCTGCAGTCTCGTTCATTAGAGCTTTTATCATGGCTATTTTTATCGGCTTAACAAGCTACATTTACAATGGTCAAACAATTAGTGTAGCTGTTCTTGTTTTATCCGCGATAGTACTAGAACTTGTTTTTACTGTCTATCTATTGCGTTTAAAAGATCCTATGTAATTAATAAAGATATTCCATTGTAGGCTGCTAACTTTCCCCTGCCAATCTTTCTGCTTCATTACGTGAGATTAATGCCTCAATAAATTCATCTAGTTCGCCTTCTTTTATAATCTGCTCTAGCCGATGTGAAGTTAGATTAATTCTGTGGTCTGTTATTCTTGATTGTGGGAAATTATATGTTCTTATGCGCTCGGAACGATCACCAGAGCCAATCTGACTTTTCCTCATTGTTGACCTTTCCATTTCTTTTTTTTGTCTTTCAATTTCGTATAGCCTTGCCCTCAATACTTTGAGCGCTTTAGCTTTATTTTTATGCTGCGATTTTTCATCTTGCTGTATCACAACTATCCCTGTTGGCAAGTGGGTGACCCTTACTGCGCTGTCAGTTGTATTCACTGATTGCCCTCCAGGACCACTGGATCTATAAACATCTATTCGTAAGTCTTTTTCTTCTATTTTAAAGTCAACTTCTTCTACTTCAGGTAATATCGCAACAGTAGCGGCAGAGGTATGCAACCTTCCTGAAGATTCAGTTTCTGGCACTCTCTGTACTCTGTGCACTCCTGATTCAAATTTCAACCTTGCAAAAACTTCTGTTCCATTAATGAGTGCAGAAGCTTCCTTATATCCACCTATACCTGTATTAGAAATGCTTATTGGCTCGAACTTCCAATTTCTTCTTTCTGCATATTTTTGATACATACGAAATAACATTGCTGCAAATAATGCTGCTTCTTCTCCGCCTGTACCTACTCTAATTTCTAATATTGCATTTCTTGAGTCATCTTCATCTTTGGGCAATAATGCTAACTTTAATTTTGCTTTTATTTTTGGTAATAATACCTTGTGCTTTTCGAAAAATTCTTCTTTTGCTAACTCTTTTATATCACCTTCGCTGTTTTCATCTTTCATTATTTCTTCTAAGTCTGAAATTTCCTCTTTCAGCGTGTTATATTCATCAATTATCTTGATTATTGGCCTGAGCTCAGAGTATTCCTTTGAAAGGGTAATGAATTCTTTTTGACTTAAATTGGTAGGATTTTCCAAATTCCTCTCTATATCATTAAATTTTTTCTTTAAGTCTTGTAAATTATTTTCCATATCCATATAGCACAGATCTAGCTAAGTAATATATACTGAAATAAAAAATTTCTTATATCAAGCAATAACACTATAATATACCTACTACCTTCTAGTTGAATATAATGGCAAAACAGATAACATCAAACTGCAATTTCATATTTGGAGCTTCGGATATAAAATCATTACCAAATGAGTCGGCTCCAGAGATTGCGTTTGCTGGTAGATCAAATGTAGGAAAATCCAGTCTGATCAACTTACTGATAAACAGCAAAAAAGCTGCCAGAGTTTCCTCTAAACCTGGATGCACTAGACAAATAAATTTTTACTCTATGTACGATGATAAGTTCAGACTTGTTGATCTACCAGGGTATGGCTACTCTCATGCAGGCAAGGAGGAAATTATACAATATTTAAACTTAATTGAGTATTATCTAATTCAAAGAGAAAATCTAAGAAGAGTGTTTGTGTTGATAGATAGCAAGGTAGGATTAAAAGAAATAGACAAAGACTTCATTTATTGGTTAATATATAATAACATTAACTTTAACATTGTGCTAACAAAAATAGATAAAGTAAGTCAAAAAAGCTTAGGTGCTGTTATAGAAGATATTCAAAAATGGATTAATAATGAGAATGTGTCAATTCATCAAATGAGCATCCGTGTTAAGCATAAAATAACCAAGGTAAGAGATGAGTTTTTCAAGTTTACAAGATAAAAAAATGAAGAGTAGTGAATTTTTAAAGGGTGAGGTATCATTTGAACAAAAAGCAGAAATATTACTTGAAGTGCTATCTAACATACCTAGCTTTGTAGGCGAGACTTTTGTCATTAAATGCGGTGGTACAATAATCTTAGATGAAACACTATTTAATACTTTTGTGCATAATGTTGTCTTGTTGAAGCAGCTTGGTATAAATCCGGTAATAATTTATGACGGAGAATATGAAATTAACTCAGTGTTAAAAATGCTGGATATGAACAGTAAGTTTGTGAATGGTATCAGACTTACAGACAAAGACACTATGAAAATCATTGAAATGGCACTGTGTGGTTCAGTTAATAAAAAAATTGTTCAGTATATAAATTCTGCTGGTGGTTCAGCTATTGGATTATGTGGAAAAGATGGTAACTTAATTAAAGCCGAAAAAATAACCGCTACGCTTAGAGAAGATAGATCAAATAATATCGAAAAGATATTAGACATGGGGTTCATCGGTAGACCCACTGAAATCAATCCTGATATATTATTTTTTATTGAAGAATCAGATTTTATACCAGTTATTGCACCAATTGGTCATGGAAAAGATGGGGAAACATATCATATTGATGCCGATAGCACTGCAAGCGCAATCGCAATCGCAGTTTCTGCATCTAAAATGATAATCTTGAGTGACACAGATGAAGAAATAGATAAAATTGGTGGCAGGAAGATATCTGTTAAAAATTTAAATGCATCGATTGATTGTGGGAAAATTAAAGGGGAAAAATTTATTGAAAGGCTTATGGCATACGTTAAAATGGCGGAGGAATGTGCTGGAGTTGTTCACATAGTTGATGGTAGAATATCTAACATTATGCTTGATTTATTGACTGAGAGTAATTCAAGCATATCGATTGTGAGTGATTTATAGCTATACTGCTTGCAACTACACGAATACCAAGAGGGTGTCATTCAAGTAGCTGACACTGGAATGACAACAATCTACGTCATACCGCGATTCATTCGCGGTATCTCTAGATCCCGCTAACAAGTAGCGGGATGACGGTTGTCAGGGTGTCATCCCAGCGCCCTTATGATGTCATCCCAGTGCCCAGACACTGGGATCCAGAAGACTTAATTTCAACCAAGTGTCTGCATAATAAGGACTAGATTCCAGACTGGAATGACATCATAGAGGCACTGGGATGACAAAAAAAGGAGCACTGAACTTGTCAAGGAATTTTATGGCCTAGCGTCACGCGCTGGAATGACATCATTTACATTTATCACTTTTGCAGATACAATTTACATGCTATAATTGAGTCTTCATAGATGGTAAATTGGAGTGCAAAGAAGTAAAATTAAAGTAGAAATAAAAAGATTATCACACGGAGAAGACTTGTCTCTTCCATGTTATGCAACTACGCAGAGTGCTGGCATGGATCTTTATGCTGCATTGAATGATTCTGCTGTTTTAAATCCACTTGAAAGATTACTTGTTCCAACTGGAATTGTGATTGCAATACCAAACGGTTTTGAGGGGCAAATCCGCCCACGTTCTGGTCTTGCTGCAAAACATGGAATCACTGTCTTAAATTCTCCGGGCACTATAGACTCTGATTATCGAGGTGAAGTTAAAATTTGTCTAATTAATCTAAGTAATCAGCCATACGAAATAAAAAGAGGAGATAGAATCGCACAAATCCTTATTTCTCCTGTATCTCAGGTAATTTGGGATGACAGAGAAGAATTCTGCGCAGAAGAAACCGGTCGCAATGCAGGGGGCTTTGGCTCAAGCGGCAGGTAGCTTACGAAAAAGCTTGGCTATGACAGTTTTTTTATTTAAGCATATTAATATTTGAGGTCGTTTATGCTAACTTTCAAAAATCACTGTGGTCAATTCCACAAAACAAATACTGCACTTGTTGCACTTACTTCTTTGTATGTCATAGGCGCAGCAGTAGCACTTTCAGCACCATATTGGGTGTCTTCAACTTGCACGCTTGCTCCACTTGCAGCTTTTGCAGCTACACCACTTGGAATCGGTATATTAGCAATTGTTGCTGTTGCACTGGTTAGTTCAGCAATGTACGCTATCAGCAAAAACAATGAAATATCTGAGTTGAGAGCTCCGAAGATTGTTGTTAATAACGATAGAAAAAACGGTAAAGAAACAGCATTGCTAGTAACAAAAGACACATTTAAGGAAATGGCAAGGAATAACCAAGTTAAAGATGAAGAAGGTAAGGTAGAAAAGGGTAAACATTATATAGCCTTCAGCTTAGAAGGCAAGAACTACCGTATTATTGTTGATATTAATCAGCTTACCAATACGCTAGGCAATACTTTACTCTTCGAGATAGGTTCACTAAAAGAGAAAAACGATGAAGGTAAGTTCGAGGCAGCAAATGAAACAAAGTGGAATAAAACATTAGGTTTAGACAAAGATGGTGCTAAAGGGGTTAACACTTATTTAGGCTCACTTATTGTTGAACAAGTTGCTTCTCAACAACAGACAGTATAGCCAAGTGAAATAAAAGAGGTAGATTAAGTCTGCCTCTTTGTTTTTTTTGATTTTTAGTGTTACGCGCATAACTGCATGGATGTTGCGATTCTCAAGGCAACGTATCTGTTTAGATGCATGGCTAATGCTGAAACAAAAATTCCAGTGTTCCCTTTCTTGTCATCCCAGTGCTTGACACATAACTGTACAAACATTCATTTTTGAAGGTAAATTGCACAACAGATAATGTCATTCCAGTGCTCCCTTTCTTGTCATCCAAGTAGCTGACACTGGGATGGCTTTGTTGCATCACACTTTATGAGATGGTGATTTATGGTAAATTCATGTAACTATCTCAAATTTAGCCATACCAATATCAGTGAATTTATTAAGCAAATAGCATTTAGTTCTTTTTCTCGATTTATCTCAGATTTATTCCTAAAACTAAATCCGAATATTTGCTTTAATCTTGAGAAAAACCCTTCAATATAAGATCTTTTCCCATAATTTACTTCTTTTTTCCATTCTTTCATGCCATCTTCACCGTATAATTTTATTAACCTAATAGCAGCATTCCTGTCAGACATATAATCTATTTCTGGATGTTCTGCCGCATTGTTTATTGGTGGAATTTTTGTCTTTATATCATATTCGTTACACAACTTATAAAACTTGTGCCTATC
>NZ_JAPQLN010000087.1:0-1653 GCF_028981745.1 Wolbachia endosymbiont of Drosophila tristis
TTCGTGCAGGTCGGAACTTACCCGACAAGGAATTTCGCTACCTTAGGACCGTTATAGTTACGGCCGCCGTTTACCGGGGCTTCAATTCAGTGCTCTCACACCTCCTCTTAACCTTCCGGCACCGGGCAGGCGTCAGGCCCTATACGTCGTCTTACGACTTCGCAGAGCCCTGTGTTTTTACTAAACAGTCGCTACCCCCTGGTCTGTGCCACCCGCCAATGGTTGCCCACTAACGGGTCTCGTTTATCCCGAAGTTACACGAGTAATTTGCCTAGTTCCTTCAGCATCGTTCTCTCAAGCGCCTTGGTATTCTCTACCAGTCCACCTGTGTCGGTTTCGGGTACGGTCTATACGCCAGAGCTATTTCCTGGAATGCTCCAAAAGCCAGGTCAATCCGTTAAGACCTGACAACATATCGCATTCGTCACTTCTGGCAGGTACAGGAATATTCACCTGTTTCCCATCGACTACGGCTCTCGCCCTCGCCTTAGGGGCCGACTAACCCTGCGTGGATTAACCTTGCGCAGGAACCCTTGGACTTTCGGCGACAGTGTTTCTCGCACTGTTTGTCGCTACTCATGTCAGCATTCGCACTTCCGATATCTCCAGAGAGGGTCACCCCGTCTCCTTCACTGACTTACGGAACGCTCCGCTACCGCGCATATCATAGATATGCACCCACAGCTTCGGCACGTGGCTTGAGCCCCGTTACATTTTCGGCGCAGGGTTTCTATTAGACCAGTGAGCTATTACGCTTTCTTTAAAGGATGGCTGCTTCTAAGCCAACCTCCTGGTTGTTTTGGAATCCCCACATCCTTTCCCACTTAGCCACGATTTAGGGGCCTTAGCTGGTGGTCTGGGCTGTTCCCCTCTCGACAATGGACCTTAGCACCCACTGTCTGTCTGCCAGGCTAATACTTCCGGGTATTCGGAGTTTGGTTAGGTTTGGTAAGGCTTTGGGCCCCCCTAGCCCATCCAGTGCTCTACCCCCCGGGGTAAATACCTGACGGTCTACCTCAATAGATTTCGCGGAGAACCAGCTATTTCCGAGTTTGATTGGCCTTTCACCCCTAGCCACAGCTCATCTCCGACTTTTTCAACAGGCGTGAGTTCGGCCCTCCAGTGCGTGTTACCGCACCTTCAGCCTGGCCATGGCTAGATCACTCGGTTTCGGGTCTTCTGCCAGCAACTAGACGCCCTATTCAGACTCGCTTTCGCTACGCCTACACCTACCGGCTTAAGCTTGCTGCAAACAGAAACTCGCTGACCCATTATACAAAAGGTACGCCGTCACCCCATAAGAGGCTCCGACTGCTTGTAGGCATTCGGTTTCAGGTCTANTATTTCACTCCCCTCGTCGGGGTGCTTTTCACCTTTCCCTCACGGTACTTGTTCACTATCGGTCACCAGGGAGTATTTAGGCTTGGAGGGTGGTCCCCCCATGTTCAGACAGGGTTTCACGTGCCCCGCCCTACTCAAGGATCTTTAAAAGCACTACGCATACGGGACTATCACCCACTATGGCCACCCTTTCCAGAGTGTTCTGCTTCTCTTCCAAAGACCACTGGCCTGTTCCGCGTTCGCTCGCCACTACTAGCAGAATCTCAATTGATGTCTTTTCCTCCAGGTACTGAGATGTTTCAGTTCCCCGGG
>NZ_JAPQLN010000088.1:0-5038 GCF_028981745.1 Wolbachia endosymbiont of Drosophila tristis
ACTAATTCTGCATCATCATATTGATCAAGTTCATAGAGCTTTAGCAGTATACTCGAAAGCCATGGCTCTCCTCTAATTTGCCCAGGTCTTAGTGGTCTATAAATATGTAAAACATCATTTGCTGGTACTCTTACTGATTCTCCAAATGAGCCTTCTCCTGGATGTTCTCTAAATAAGTAATATGCTTCTCTTTGCCCAAGCTTGTTAAACTCAATCCCGTTTCTTATTACATTACCATTTGCTAAAGTTTGATTTGTTTTATTGTCTAAATGTTCAGACTCAAGTACTTGCAGTTGTAGTGGTACAGAAAATCTATCTTCCAGCTTTCTCGTTCTTAAACGTACAAAACATTCTCCTCCCTCTATCATACTTCTGCATACTAGAGCTTGTAATCCATAAAAATCACTTACTCCGTTACTGTCTGCTTCATCTGTCCATCTTAGCCATAATTCTTGCACCCTCTTTCGAAATTCCCCATCCCTTGCTTTTGATTGCGGTTTTATTCCTGTTCCAATAGAGTTACTTACTATTGTATCAATAATATTTGCTGCATATGGATTTTTTCTCACCATATCACGTGATCTACTACGTAAAGTTTCAAGGTTTTGAGACAGCAAATTGTTTATACTTCCTAACTCTGGTTGAAAGTGAAAAAATCTTCTTCCTGAGCCTGCAGCATCCCAGGCTGAGCTTTTTATCTTTGGTTTGTTAAATAGTTGTTTGAATGATTTTAATAACATTTTGCCTCTTTGATTATGCAACAAGTTGTTGCACAATTTGACATTGAAAAATTATAGCAAGTTGCTAGAGAATTTGGTCAACAGATTGTATGTAGAGAGTCATTACTCTGGACTACGTTTATAAATTTCTTTTCGATGTCCTATTGCTGCAATTTTGACCATGTGCTCTGAGTTATCTATTAAGTATATGACTCGATAATCGCCAACACGCAACCTAAAGTAGCCTACCCATTTATGCGATAAAGCCTCACCTACTTTATCAGGAATAATTGTGAGACGTTTTTCTATAGCTTTTTACACCCTTAACCGTATTGTTTTCGGAAGAGAAGGAAGATCTTCGGTATCTACACCTTCTAAATAACCAATTTGGTAAATTATTCCCACTTGATATCTTCATGTCTAATTATTTTTGCTCCAGGAACATTACGTTTAGCAGCAAGTTCAAGTAGAGCTATTTCTCCTTCATCCATTTCGTCACCTTCAGATAGTTTACTTACCTCAAGTTCTTCTTCTACTAGATCTTTTACAATTTCTTCAATAGTTCTATTTTGAACTTTTGCCATTTCTGTAAGATACTGAGCAAATTCCCCCTCAAAATTTACATTAACATTAAGCCTTCCTTGACTTTGATCCATATTATTCACTGTAAGATATCAACGCTAAACTATAACATTTTTACATAATTTTGTCAACCCCTTTATTTGTTGAAAAAACAATTTTTCTCTTTGGCTTCATACCTGCAATTTTCAATTCAGCCTTAATACGTTGTCTTAAGCTTAGTAAATCATTTATATCTACTTCAGCATATCTTACAACATGGTCACCATATGCAATTGATACTACTCGCTCTCCGTTTTGTAGTTTCTTTATCGCTTCTTCGACTTGAATTAGATAATCTTCGTTATACATTTACTACTCGCTTCTAAGAAACTTCCCCTATCAGCTCATCTTTTTTTATCAGGATATAACCAAATTCATTGGCTTTTTTACCCAGATTCTTTACTACTCTTTCCTTATATAACTTTTCATAATAATCCATTCCTTTTTCTACATATTCTTGTCCACATTTCAGCATTTGATAAAAAATACATGCTAATTTTCTTGCTGTAGCAGTTATTGCTTTTGGTGCTCCCAATCGATTTTTCAATCTTCTACAGTACGCACCTAATGCACTTTTACTGTGCAACATAGAATAACCAGCAAGTCGAAAAGCATTTGCAGCACGGTTAATTACTTTACGAGTTCCACTTCTAATCACTCTTTCTCCTGTAATCCTATTAAATGGACATAATCCCAACCAAGAAGTAAAATGTTTTTCTGATGGCCATTTATTAGCATTAAGACCAACTTCTGAGAGGATGGTCTGTATATTTGATGTATTAAGCCCTGGAACTTTGGTGAAATCCATGCCAGTTATTCGATACAATTCTTCGTGTGCAGCAAAGTTTGGTTTGTTTCCTGCAGACCTCTTTACTTTACTGCATTGCTTATTTTCATTTGATCTTGTTTCAAGTGTTTTATAATAGTTTTCCATACTTTTATCACATTCTTTTATTTGCTCTTGAAAAAAAGTATATGCTTCGTATTCTTGCTTTAATGTAAACAAATGCTCTTCTCTATAGTCACCTGTTAGTGCTTTTGCTATGGTTGATCTGTCATTTTTTATTCGTCTATCACTCAATTCAGCCAATCTATTAGAGTTTCTTTCACCCGCAATTATTGCTTTAATGATTCGCATACCAGTTACACCTGTAATATCACTAATAACCTTGTGTAATTGAATGTTCATTTGAATTAATGCTTTTTGCATACGTTGAGTGTGTACAGCTGCACTTTTTATCAGGTTGTCATGTTGTCTATTATAACCACGTAGTACACAAATTTGGTTATCAGGCCTAAATGATCCTTGAAGTAACCCATAGCTATGTAATTGCTGTAACCACTGGCAATCTTGAACGTCTGATTTTCTTCCAGGTACATTTTTTACATGTCGTGCATTTACCAGTTTAACTTCGAATCCATATGATTCAAGTATTTGAAACAAAGGAATCCAATATACTCCTGTTGATTCCATGGCTATCGTTCTAACTTCACACTTTTTCAACCACTTTGCTAGGTTATGAAGATCTACTGTAAAGCACCCAAATTTTTGAACGCGTTGTTTATCTCTCCCTTCTGGTACGCATGCATAATGTACAGATGAACCAATATCAATCCCTGCTGCATTAGGATTCACTATTTCTAATTTACTTTTTGCTTTTGCCATATAAAATCCCTTATATATACCTTATAATGAAGAAGTGCTTTAGCTTGGGGCGGTTATATTACACAATCTTCTAAACGAGGTAGCTAAGAAGCTCCATCAATGGTTTGACCGTCCCTTCCAAAATCATACTGATCCACGGGCATTTATTGCACCATTGCGAACTCGATTATAACTGCAGAAGCACTTCTTCATAAAATTATATCCAAAAATTACTGCAATGTGCATTAGGACGTTTCTTTCTGGTTTAACAGATTTTGTCTGTTCCGGTGCTGATCCATTTGCTTTTGAATATTTTCTTTGATTTTTTACTTTCCGGTTTTTCACTTAAACTATTCCATTTACTCTCTGGCCATCTATCTATTCCCAGTGCTATCGATGCTGCTCTTGCATAAATTCGGCAATCTAGTACTTCATTTCTTTCTCTTACCTTTTGCCACTCTTGTTTGGTATATCCTTTTACTACTTTGCTGACTAATTGCTCTGCCGTTAGCTGCTTAAAATACTCAGGTGCATACTCGGGAAAATGACAATACCCTGGCGGTGTTTCTTCACCTTCTTTTAAAATATTAAGTAATTGAAAAAGCTCTGACTTTAATATCGATACTCCGACTGGCCAGAGCTTTATTCCTCTTTTCAGCTTTTGCCCTCCAACTGTTATATCTACTCTACTTGGGCTGCTCAGCGGCACTAGTGCTTTATTTACACCTTTCACTGCCATTACTCTTCCAGACCCTTGATGACTTCTCACCCAGTTGTAAACTTCCTGCGTTGCATACCCTGCATCAACCGCCATCATACTTATCATATATTCAAGCCCATTTTCACCAATAAAATGATGATTGAGGAGCTCCGAAAGCTTTTTCCATACTTCTCTACTTCCTGTATCTCCTTCAAATACTCGGTAGTCTATTGACCAACTTTCACGACTTTTTCCCCATGCTACAACTTCCACCTCTAGACGATCTTTTTGGACATCTACTCCTGCAGTAAGTACCACTTCTCTCCTTGGTACTGTGCCAATCTGAAAAAATTCTCTCCTGTTAAATAATTGCTTCCAATCAGGTACTTCTCCTTTATCTACCCAGGTTTCTCCAAGCGTTGTGTTGATCCAAACTTTCAGTAATTGTTCACTTTCCTTTGCATGCAGAAAATCCTCTACTGCTTGTTGCCAACTATACCACCCAACTGGGCTATAAAGACTTGAAAGGTGAAATCCTATTACTTTGCTATTGTGTACTTGATTTGTAGCTCTCCATTCTCCACGTTCAAGCATCTCTGTCTTTTGATGATTTTCTATCTTTTCACCACATTCTATACATATATAGTGTGCTGTACTTGGATTTTTATCTTCCCATTTTATTTGTGACCATTTTAGAACTTGATAGTAATTACAATACGGACAGGGAACAAAAAAATATCTCTTATCTGTTGCTTCAAATTCTTTCTCAATTCTGCTTATTCCATGAATCGTTGGTGTCGATACTAAAAAAATCTTTCGCCTTGCAAATGTATTAGTTCGAGCAATACTGAGCAGTACTGGATCTCCTTCTCCTCCTGAATCTCCTGGGTAGGCATCTATTTCATCAAGAAAGAGATATTTTACTGGCATAGATCTCAGTCCTACACTACTATTCGCTCCAGTTATTACTACTATTCCACCTGGAAACTCCTTACTTTGTACAGTATTCCCTGAATCTCTTGACCTTGGGTCTTTTACTTTACTTTTTAAACATGGTGTACTCTCTATTAACGGTGCAAATCTTCCCTTCGACCAACGTTTTCCCATTTCAACTGTTGGCTGTACTACCAGCATTGGACCTGGTGTTTGATCGATGATATAGCCAATCCAATTGTTGCCAGCTTCTGTTCCCCCAATCTGCGCTCCTTTCATGAATACTACTTTTTCTGCAGGTGAAGATGGTGATAGTGAATCCATTATTTCTTTTAAATAAGGAGTTCTTTCTGTTCTCCATTTACCTGGCTCTGATGCTGCAGTTGGCGCTAAAACTCGATACTCATTCGCCCACTCTGA
>NZ_JAPQLN010000089.1:0-20720 GCF_028981745.1 Wolbachia endosymbiont of Drosophila tristis
GGAGTAAGTGATTTTTATGGATTACAAGCTCTAGTATGCAGAAGTATGATAGAGGGAGGAGAATGTTTTGTACGTTTAAGAACGAGAAAGCTGGAAGATAGATTTTCTGTACCACTACAACTGCAAGTACTTGAGTCTGAACATTTAGACAATAAAACAAATCAAACTTTAGCAAATGGTAATGTAATAAGAAACGGGATTGAGTTTAACAAGCTTGGGCAAAGAGAAGCATATTACTTATTTAGAGAACATCCAGGAGAAGGCTCATTTGGAGAATCAGTAAGAGTACCAGCAAATGATGTTTTACATATTTATAGACCACTAAGACCTGGGCAAATTAGAGGAGAGCCATGGCTTTCGAGTATACTGCTAAAGCTCTATGAACTTGATCAATATGATGATGCAGAATTAGTACGAAAAAAGACTGCAGCAATGTTTGCGGGATTTATTACGAGACTTGATCCAGAAGCAAATATCATGGGAGAAGGTGAAGCAAGTGAGCAAGGAGTAGCACTATCTGGCCTGGAACCTGGAACAATGCAGCTTTTAGACCCAGGAGAGGACATAAAATTTTCAGAGCCATCAGATGTTGGAGGAAGTTATGAAGCGTTTATGAGACAGCAACTGAGGGCAATAGCAATAGGTACAGGAATAACATATGAGCAGCTAACAGGAGATTTAACAAGCGTTAATTATTCATCCATTCGGGCAGGGTTGATAGAGTTTCGCAGAAGGTGCGCAATGTTACAGCATAACGTGATAGTGTTCCAGTTTTGTAGACCTATTTGGAATAGATGGCTAGAATTAGCAGTGTTTTGTGGAGAACTGAGTATAGATGAAAAAGTAGTAAAAGCAGCGAAAGAAGAAGTAAAATGGATACCACAGGGATTTGATTGGGTGGATCCACTGAAAGACCAGCAATCGCAGCAAATGGCAGTAAGGAATGGATTTAAGAGTCGATCGGAAGTAGTATCAGAAATGGGTTACGATGTTGAAGAAATAGATCAAGAAATAGCAGAAGATCAAAAACGTGCAAATAGTCTCAACTTAATATTTGACTCTGATTGTAAAGGATTATGATGCTCTTAGGAAAACCATTAATGCTTGAACCAAGGAGTTTTGAGCTATTGTCATTAAACAATCAAAAACATCCCACGTTTAAAAACATAAAGCACTCCATCAAAAGTAACGTAGAAAGAACTGCAATTATACCAATTCATGGAATTTTAACTAAAAAACCAGGTGCGTTTGATGAAATGCTCGGGATGACATCATATGAGCAAATAGAAGAACAAATTAAACAAGCATTAGCAGATAGTAGCATAGAGACAATTATGCTGGAAATAGATAGCCCCGGAGGAGAGGTAAACGGTATATTTGACCTAGCTGACTTTATTTATGAATCAAGAGCAAAAAAGAGGATAATAGCGATAGCAAATGATGATGCATACTCTGCTGCATATGCTATAGCTTCAAGCGCTGAGAAGGTATTTGTGAGCAGAACTTCTGGTGTTGGCAGTATTGGAGTAATAGCAAGTCATATAGATCAAAGTAGATTTGATGAAAAGCAAGGTATTAAGTACACCACAATCTTTGCTGGTAGTCGAAAGAATGATTTAAACCCACATGAGCCAATGACGTCTGAAAGTCTGGGAAGCTTACAAAAAGAAGTAGACCGACTATATGAAATGTTTTTGCAGCTAATAGCAAGGAACAGAGGTCTTTCAATTGAAAAGATTCGATCAACAGAGGCAGGGCTATATTTTGGGGAGAAAGCAGTAGAAATAGGCCTTGCAGACGGAATGACAATTCTTTCATCTATTAATAAAAACAGGAGTATTACTATGAATGAACAAACTACAAACGACCTAGAAACTGATAATTTAACCAAGTATCGTACTGAAGTTCTTGAATTAATACGTTTATGTAATTTATCGAAGGTGCCAGAAAAGATAGAAGAATTTATTGAGCAAGGCGTAAGTGTTGAGCAAGCCAGGGAAGTTTTAATGGAATTACTTGCAGAGAGAACGAAGAAGACAGAGATACTGAGTGCAATACCACAGAATTCAGGAGAGGAGTTGATGATGCAAGTAGCTAAAGCTAGAGCACAATCAAGTATTTAAGTTTTTTTATAACCGTCGGGTACAACAACTACAAACATGGCGGTAAACTAAAGGGAAAAAAAGGAGAAAAGAAAATATGACATGTATAACTGAACAAAATAATCTAGGTGACTTATTAAAGTATGAGGCATCAAGTCTATATTCAAGAGATCAAATAACAGTAGCTAAAGGTCAAAATCTTAAGCTTGGTGCAGTAGTTGCCAAAAAGACGGAAGATGGTTTTATTAGAGTACTTAATCCCACTGGAACAGACGGCACACAAACGGCAATAGGAGTAATTTCAAGTGATGTAAACGCAAAGGAAAATGCTAAAGGAGTAATTATTGCTCGCGGTGCAATGCTAGCAGATCATGCAGTTGTATGGCCAGCAAATATCACTGAAGAGCAGAAAAATGCAGCAATAAAGCAACTTGAAACACGAGGGATCATTATTCGTAAAGCAGTCTAAAGCTATATTAAACAATAAAAAACACAAAGGGGGAAAAGAAAAAATGCAAAATCCATTTACAAATACAGCATTTAGTATGACGGCACTAACTAATGCGATGAATATATTGCCGATAAATTATGGACGGGTTGAAAATTTAAATTTATTTCCAAGTAGGTCAGTAAGATTTAGACATATTACGATAGAAGAGCAAAATGGAGTATTAAGTTTACTACCAACGCAAGTACCCGGAGCACCAGCAACAGTAGGAAAAAGAGGAAAAAGAAAGGTAAGAACATTTACGATTCCGCACATTCCGCATGATGATGTAGTGTTACCAGAAGAAGTACAGGGAATAAGAGCATTTGGATCAGAAAGTGAACTTAAAGCGCTGGCAGATGTAATAACTGACCATTTGCAGCTAATGAGAAATAAACATGCAATAACGTTGGAGCATTTGCGTATGGGAGCGCTGAAAGGAATAATTCTGGACGCAGATGGCAGTGAATTGTTAAATCTGTACAACGAATTTGAAATAACACCAAAAGTAGTAAATTTTGCACTGGGAGCAGCGATAACTGATGTAAAACGTAAGTGTCTGGAAGTATTGAGGCACATAGAAGATAATCTAAGTGGTGAATATATGACAGGAATTCATGCTTTAGTAAGCCCTGAGTTTTTTGATGCACTTACTTCTCATGCTAAAGTGAAAGAAGCATATGAGAGATGGCAAGAAGGAGCAGCGCTAAGAAATGATATGAGGTCAGGATTTACGTTCTGTGGAATAACGTTTGAGGAATATAGAGGACAAGCAACTGATCCTGAAGGAACCGTGAGAAGATTTATAGAAAGGGATACGGGGCACTGTTTTCCAGTAGGAACAGCAAGCACATTTACAACATATTTTGCACCAGCAGATTTTAATGAAACAGTGAATACTCTTGGACAGCCACTCTATGCAAAACAAGAGCCAAGAAGATTTGATAGAGGAACTGATTTACATACGCAGTCAAACCCTCTACCAATGTGCCACCGCCCGGCCGTTTTGGTCAAGATCGTTGCAGCATAACAATACTGGTAGAGTAACTACAAGGTGGTGAGGCACAGAACGACTCTACCGGTATGCGCTTTCTTAGCATGTAAAGGTTAGTATATCAAAAAGAAATATGCAAGAGAATATTAAGCGATTATTAGAAGATTGTTTTGCCCATTTAGGAGAAGTGGCTTTATATAAATCAAAGGATAAGTCATATATGGTACAGGTGTTAAAGCAAGAGCCAGATAAATTATACGAGATTGGTGAAGGGCAATTTGTAGGAGAAACTTTAGTGTTGGAAATAAGTGCGTTTGATCTACTGCAGCCAATTGTAGGAGATATTTTTGTTATAGGTGACCGTAAATATAAAGTATATTCTCCACCGCTGCAAGATAATTCAGGAATGGTATGGAAAATTCGAGCGTCAGGAGTATAAATGCGTATTAACACCGGTAGTATTATACAAAGTATAGATGCTGAAAGGAAAAAAGTGGAAAAAGTGACGGTGAGTGCATTAAACAAAACAGCAATATGGCTAAAATCAAAAGCAGCTAAGGAAATTAGTGAGGAAAAGAGAATAAAATTAAGTTTGATAAGAAAGAGATTAAGAATTTTTAAAGCAAAAACAAGCAGATTAGAAGTGTTAATTAGAGCAAATCTCTACGACATTAGAGCATCGACAATTGGCAAAATACAAAAAACAAGAAGAGGATCGAAAGTAGGAAAGCATGAGTTTATAGGAGGATTTGCAGCAGTTATGCCAAAAGGAAATAGCGGTATGTTTAAACGTGAAGGAAGGGCAGCATTGCCAATAAAGGAAGTTAAGTTGCCACTCGAACCTGAGGCTTCAAGGATAATAGGGAATCTTGTTAATTATGAAGTTGAAAAGGTATTTGAAAAATATTTTATACATTACATGAGTTAAATTATATGCATGACAAAGTTCTGGAAAGATTTACATAAAGCAATTTGCAGCACACTGAAGGAAGAAATACTGGCTATACAGACATGTGAAATTTATCCAGCAATAAGGAAAGAATTAGTAGCGCCAGCGGTGTTTGTAGAACTAACAAGTTTAGAACCAGGTAAAGATGCAGGTACTGATGAATTAGCATTGAAAGCCAGGTTTGAGGCGAGGATTGTAGTTGATGGAACAGTAGAGGATTCCTCGGTAGTTGTTAGAACATTAGCTGCTGAGGTTGCGAGAGTAGTAAATAAAAATACTTGGAATGTGGAAAATGTTTCACCAGGAGAATTTATCTCTGCGGAAATTGACGGATTTATGCCAGAGCTCGATGCATATTTAGTGTGGATGGTTGATTGGAGTCATCAGCTTCATTTAGGTAAATCAGTATGGGAAGAGGGGAAAATTAAACCACATACAATAAACGTAGGAAATATAAATGTTGGATCATAGTTTTGCGATTTCAGAGCTGAATAGGAAGCTAGCAAACGTTATTCGTATAGGAATTGTAAAAGAAATAGATTATGAAAAAGCAAAAGTAAGAGTGAAAATAGGAGAATTTTTAACAGATTATTTACCGTGGATAACAAGTAAAGCAGGAAAAGATAGAGATTGGTCTCCGCCAGATATTGATGAACAGGTTATGATATTTTCTCCTCTTGGTGAACTATCATTAGGAGTGGTATTAGGAGGAATATATCAGGAAAAATACCCTGCACCAGAGAATAAAAAAGAAATAAATAGTGTGAAGTTTCAAGATGGAACAAGATTGTTATATGATAAGGAAAAACATCATTTAGAGATTGAAGTAGTAGATAAAATAACACTGAAAGCTGGGGAATCGAGCATAGAAATGACAAAAAGTGGAATAAAACTGAAAGCAGAAAGGATCGACTTAAATTGAACAAAGGAATAGTGAGGTTAGGAGACTACTGTGGAGAAGCTATACCACATTTCTGCATTAGCGGAAGTAATAATGTTTTTGTAAACGGTAAGTCAATGTGTAGACAAGGAGACAGTTTTAGTGAAGGAAGAGCATTAACTGAAGGATCAAAAACAGTGTTTGCAAATGGTCTTGGTGTAGGAAGAGTAGGAGATATAGTTTCATGTGGGTTTAAAGTAATAAAAGGCAGTGAAAGCGTCTTTGCAAAATAGAAATGAAGGGTATGGATGCTAAAACAGGAAAAACGTTAGAAGGAATAGAGCACTTAAAGCAGTCGATAATTGATATACTGACCACTCCTATTAACAGTAGAATAATGAGGAGAGATTATGGCTCAAGATTATTTGAATTAGTGGATAAACCAATCAGTAGAGATTTTACTTTGAAGATCTATGCAGCAACAGCAGAAGCACTGGGGAAATTTGAGAAGAGATTTAAGTTAGAAAAAGTAAAGATTGCTGAAGCTAAAGAAGGAAAAATGACTCTTGTACTTGAAGGTATGTATCTTTCAGAAGGCAAGTTCATAAATATTAGTGGAGTAGTTGTTTAGAAATGCAAACATCTAATATTATTGAAAAACTAAGCTATGAGGAAATATTTTCGAGAATGAAAGAAGAGTTAGTAAATCGAGACACAAGTTTTACAGCATTAGTTGAAAGTGATCCAGCGATAAAGATTCTGGAGGTGGCAGCATGGAGAGAGTTGTTACTCAGAGAAAGAATAAATGAAGCTGTAAAAAGTAATTTACTAAAATTTGCAACGGGAGAAGATCTTGGTAATTTAGCTGAATTTTATGGAGTAGAGAGAGAAAAAGAAGAAGAGGACGAACGATTTAGAAAAAGAATAAAAGCAAAAATAAAAGGCTGGAGTACAGGAGGAAGTAAAGAGTATTATCGTTATCAGGCACTGTCAGCAGATAGTAGAGTAAAAGATGCATTAGTAGAATCACCTATACCAGGGAAAGTACAAATTTCAATCTTATCAACACAATTATCCACAACTGGCATAGTGTCAGAAGAACTACTAGAAATTGTAAAAAAGCAGGTTACTAGAGATGATATAAGGGTTTTAACAGATACGATAACAGTAATTGGTTGCAATATTACGGAAATAGATATTCACAGCAGAATGAGCATGAGTCCTGTAATATCAGAGGAAGAAATCAAGAAGCAGTTTATTAAGAAGTTTGAATTAGCAAAAAGATTAGGGTGGAGTGTAACAAGATCATGGATAATAGCGAATCTATTTGTAGATGGTGTAGAAAATGTGGAATTGATCGAGCCAAGAGAGGATGTTGTGGTTCTGGGAAATGAATCTGCAAATTTGAAAAATTTAAAGATTGAGTTGAATTAATGTTATTGCCACCAAATGCAACAAAACAGGAAAAAGCGCTAGTAGATGCGATAGATTATAAGGTTGATCCAAGCTGTATTAGAGGATTTAAATTTAGATTGGAAGAAGAAACATTGCCGTGGATAATAGAAGAATATGGTTTAGAAGAAATACTACGCTGGGTAAAAGATAGAAGAAAAGCAGTAGTAGAAGGAGTAAAATTTCAAAGACTGCGAGGAACACCTAAATCACTTAAAATAGCACTCAAGTGGGCAAATATAGAAGACATTACAATCATCGAAGAACCACCCGGTAAACACTTTTTTGAGTTGCAAGTAGGGATAAAAGAGGTACCAAATGACTTCTTCGTAGATGCAGTAGTAGAGCTGGCAAAACTATCACTGCCTGTAAGATCGAGGTTGATGAGGATTTTTAACGATTATTATAATGCGCAGAGATTTATATTGGATGAGAGTTTATTTGGAGATCTTCTTTCTGATTATTCAGGAGTAAAAATAGAAAAAGATGGACCAGTGTTATCATTTGGAAGAGTAAATTTTTTCAGGTCTAGTGGTCCAGTTATTAGGATTATAGAAAACTATCTACGCGATCATTATGAACGAGCTTTAAGCAATGATATATATCGCCTAGATGTAGCAATCCTTGGAGAAACAGAGCCTCACACAAAGAATTATAACGGTATTTATGAAAGAAATCATTTGTGGTACAACTTAAAAGCACTATATCCATTACCACAGAGTTTATTACCATCGATTAAATTTGCAAAAGCGCAGATAGTATTATCAGACAGTTGGGATTTAGGAGACATAAATACGTGCTTTCCAGTTAGTAGCGTAGAAGAAAGAGGAAATAAATTTGTATTGGGAAGCGATAAACTTTCAGGGCAATATTGGAATTTAAAACACAAGCCAATTTTAGAAAGATTTAGCGTTACTCACAACTATAAAGTAGAAAATTATACAGATCAGAAGGTCAGAAAATATGTTTTAGCAGAACACAACGTTTACTATAAAAACGATTTAGATTCAGAGCAAAAAGACTCAATACACGAATTAGAAAAGCACATTTTAGTATTTTACCCGGGAGTACTGAAGTGGCACGAACATCGACATTTGCACAGAAGTTGGAAAGATAGTCGAATAATATCTCTAATAAGTTAAGCACTTATATTTAGATCCTCATATATTATATTAATAATAGGTAAAAGTGTATGAAATAAAAAGAAAAGGACTTGCTTTCTCATGCTAAAAAGGACATGACTTGAATAGCAGCAGGTAAATATAAGAAATTTGTCTGGCGCTAGAAAAGCTAATTTTGTGAGGTATGAAATGAGTTTTAGCAAGAGTAAGTTTTTTAAAGAAGTATCAAGTAACGGGTTTAAAAACATTAATAAAAGAAATGAAGAAGGAGAGACGATCTTGCATCAAGCAGTAGAAATCTCCGATTACACAACAGTGAGGTTATTAATAAAAAAAGGGGCAGAGGTAAATGCAAGAGATAAAAATGGTTATACACCACTACACTGTGCAGTATTTGCAAAAAGCTTAGAAAATGTAAAAGTGCTGCTAAGGGAAGGAGCAGAAGTAAATGCCACTCAATATGTCAGTGGATGTACGCCATTGCACTCTGCATGCAAAATAGGAGGAGCAGGAGTTGAAATAATAAAAGAGCTAGTAAAAGCGGGAGCTGAAGTTAATCAACTGAATAAATATGGTGCAACACCAATGTATTACATCTGGGAAAGTGAAAAGTATTCTCTGTGTGATAGCAAAGAAAGTGAAAAGGCAAGCAAATTTTTGAGAGAAAAAGGAGGAGTAATAAAAAATAGAGAACTGACATGCTATGGAATAGAGAGGCTAGTGGGAGAAATAGCAGACATGTTGAATGGGAGTTATTTGCCGGAGTTAAAAATAATAGAGATAGAAGAAATAAGGAAGAGAGACAAATCACTGATAAAGGAAGAATGTAAAAATTTAGCAAGCAAAATAATGAGCCAAGTGAACGAAATGATAGATGAGGTAGCGAAAAGGAAGGTTTAAAAGAGGGATTTAAATTTAAAGAAAAGGTGAGGTGGATTATGTTAAAGCTTGGCAAATTTAATAAGTCAGCAAAAGAATTATTAGAGAACTCATATGAAAATATTTATGAAAGAGACGAGAAGGAAAGAACAGCTCTGCATTATGCAGTAGACGCAAAAACAGTGAAGTTATTAGTTGAAAAAGGAGTGAATGTGAATGCAGCAGATGTGAAAGGATACACAGCACTGCACCTAGCGGTAACGGAGAAACGTCTAGAAATCGTGAGGGAATTGATAAAATCAGGAGCAGACGTAAATGCTGAGGAATATGGAAATAAATGCATACCTCTACACCTTGCGTGCATGGTAGGTGAAAAAGAAATAGTGGAGGAGCTGATAAAAGCTGGAGGAGAAATAGAGCAAGCGGATAAATTTGGAATGATAGCGATGGATTATGCGAAAAATAGCAAAGAAATAGCCGAGGTATTAAAGAAAGAAACAGAGAAAATGGAAAGTTTGTTAAAAAAATAAGAGTCGTATCAGAAAGCGCAACAGCAGTTGGTAAAGGAAGGGCTAGACCAAATTTGAAGGCTGTAGCTGATAAAAGTTGGTCTTTTTCATAAGAGTAAATGGATTGATGGAAAAAAGGAGTGGTAAGGCTCCTTGCACTACAAAAACATTTGCAGGAGAAACTATGAGAAAAAGAACATTAACTTGCCGATACGAGCCAGATGAATTAGCGGAACAACATCTAGCAGACGCCTATGAGCTGTTACTAAGGTATGCGGTAAAAAGAAACAATGAAAAGGAGATAAAGAAAAATGATAACAGTGGCCTTATATGCAAGAGTTTCATCGAAGAGTCAAGCGCAGAACAATACAATAGAGAGTCAAATTGCCGAGCTCAAGCATAGAATTGCTGCAGATAAGCATGAGTTACTGAATGAGTATGAATTTAAGGATGATGGGCTTAGTGGGTGGAGTTTAGAACGTGAAGGTTTAGATGCATTACGTGATAAAGTAGGAGAAGATCAAATTGATAAAATTTATATTCATTCACCTGACCGACTATCAAGAAAATCTGCACATCAAATGATACTACTTGATGAATTTGAAAAAGCAGGAGTAGAAGTAATATTCTTAAATCATAAGACTGAAAATAATCCAGAGTCTAAATTGTTATTGGGAATGCAAGGATTAGTGGCAGAATATGAGTGTACAAAGATTATGGAACGTAGTCGTAGGGGAAAACTCCATAGAGCAAAAAAAGGCTGTGTAAGTGTAATTGGCATTGCACCTTTTGGTTATAATCGTATAAAGCATGTAGATAGAGAAAAGACAAAGTTTGAAATAAATGAAGAGGAAGCAAAAATAGTAAAGCAGATATTCATGTGGGTAGGGCAAGAGAGAATAAGTATAAGGGAAGTGATACGTAGACTAAGAGATAAGTCAATTAGAACAAGAACTGGAAAGAAGGTGTGGTGTCCAATAATAATTTGGAAGGTGTTAAGAAATCCAGCATATAAAGGACAAGCAGCGTTTGGTAAATTAAAGAGGGTTGAAAAAAGAGAAAGAAATAAACAAAAGGTTTCTATCTGTCGCACAGATGAGGACAGCTGGATTTATATACCAGTACCAAAAATAGTTGATGAAGGGTTATTTAATAAAGTACAAAAGCAACTGGATGAAAATAGAAAAAGAGCAAGGATGCAGAGAGAGGGAGGAAAAAAGAAATACCTATTACAAGGTCTAGTTGTGTGTCAAAACTGTGGATATGCGTATAGTGGTGCACAATGTGGAGTTGAGGGAAAAAAGTTTAGCTATTATCGCTGTAGTAGTACTATACGTATTACTGATGGTAGGGAGAAGTGTACTAATAAATTGGTCCGTACAGATATGTTAGAAACAGCTATATGGGAAAAGGTGAAAAATTTACTAAAAAACCCAGAGATAATAAAAAATGAGTATCACCGTAGAATTGCAGAAAATAAAAATGATGAATCATCAGATAAGAAGCTTGCAAGAAGAGAAAATCAAATAAAACAAGGCATCGAAAAGTTAATGGAAGACTATTATAGTCAAGAAAATGTAGGAGATAAAGGATATATAAGTGAGGAAGAATTTAAACAGACGATGAAAAGAATGAGGGAACGCTTAAGAGGGATAGAAGAAGAGAAGAAAAAGGTAGTTGATCAAAAAGCGATAGAGAAGGGAATGAACCTTATCATCAACAGTATAAAGAGTCTTTATTCCAGTGTAAAATCTAATTTGGAACAGCTAGATTGGCAAACTAAGCGTGGCATCATTAAAGCATTAGTAGAACGAATTCAGATTGGTTATGACCAGGTAGAAGTGGCGTTTAGAATAGAAGAACCAGCACAGGATGGAGAGATTTTTAATTTGCAACATTGTACTGGACGTCATGATAAAGGGGCTGGCAAAGCTTGTCAAGAAATTTTCTTATTTCATTTAAATTGCTTGTAACCTTCTTATACACTCATCTTTACCAAGAATCACCATGATATCAATGATTCCAGGTGCATCCATTACTCCAGTTATAGGGGCGCGTAATGAGTGGTATACATCGCTTATTTTCATATCGTGCAATTTTGCACATTCCTTGATCTGAGAAGATAAAAAACCCTTATTCCAATTTTCATCACCGATCTTTGACAGAAATGACGCAAGTAACTTGATTATATCGAGGTTAGATTTGACAATTTGCTCAGCCTCTTCACTTAAATCAAGTGGCGGATCTTGAATATAAAATTTTGCTAAATCCAATAATTCGGTCAGGTAGTTTGCTCTTTTTTTTAGCTCTGTCAGTCCCTGCAGTAAATAGCCCTTTTTTTTGTCAGTTAGAGTATTTTCTCTAAGCATTAGAGTCAGAATATCTTCATTGCTCATATTACTAATATAGTGGTTATTCAAATGCTCCAGTTTTTTGAAATCGAGCCGTGCAGGTGAACGACCAATACTTTCTAAATTAAACCACTCTATTGCTTGCTCATCGCTAATAATCTCATCGTTGCCGTGACTCCAGCCAAGTCTCAGCAAGTAATTACGCATCGCTTTTGGCAATATTCCCATCTTTTCATAATCGCAAACGCTTGTGGCACCATGCCTTTTGGATAGCTTATTCCCATCTTCCCCATGGATAAGCGGCACATGTGCAAAGCGTGGAATGTCAAAATCAAGAGCCTGGTATATTAGCAGATGTTTAAAGGTATTAGTGAGATGGTCAGAACCACGTATTATATCAGTTATTCCAGCATCATGATCGTCAACTACCACGGCAAAAATATATGTTGGAGTGTTATCAGAGCGTAAGATCACTATATCATCAAGCTGGTCGCTATTTACTTTGATTTGGCCGTATATTTTGTCATCAATGACGATCTCTTGCGAATCTGGCACTTTAAAGCGGACAACTGACCTCACACCCGATGTCATTCCAGCGCGTGACCACATATTTTTCCAGTGTCGGCTACTTGGATGACAAGAAGGAGGTTTTGTAGTACATTTATGCTTGTATATCTTGCCCTCTTCTCTTGCTTTTGCCTTCTTTTCTGCAACTTCATCTTCAGGGCAGTAACAGTGATACGCCCTACCCTTTTCAACTAAAAGGTTTGCTACTTCTTTATGCCGCTCTATTCTTTTTGACTGATATACTATTTCCCCATCATAGCTCATACCGAGCCATCTTAGCCCTTCTATAATTGCATCAATTGCTTCTTGTGTTGAACGTTTTCTGTCGGTGTCCTCAATTCTTAGCAAAAACCTGCCACCATGATGCTTTGCATAGAGCCAATTAAATAACGCAGTACGAGCTCCTCCAATGTGCAAAAATCCTGTTGGTGATGGAGCAAATCTCGTGACTATACCTGGCATATTTGTCTGTTACAGTAATGTAAATGATGATAGCTAAAATTTATGTTTGTAACAATTTAGAATTTATTTGTTCTGAGAGATAAAATTTACTTGTTTTTCATAAATTGTGTTGTATAATTTAGTATTGGTTGAATATAGCGAGGTGAGTTATGGATGGACTTGTAGATATAGCAAAATTGCTTTCAGATAATGAAGCTAATATCAATTGACGTTACACCGGCCCTTTTGATAAAACAAAACAAAGAGTACAGGCAGGTAATCTCCTGCATTTAGCTGCAAGAATACAAAACAAAGGTAAATTTGTAGACATTTGTAAGAAGAACATTGCTTCTGTAACTGCGCATAATGAATATGGAGATAATCCATTTCATGAAGCAGCAAGAAGTGGAATTTTGCTGACTGCAGTACAAGAGATTGTGAATGACTTAGAGAAGGAAGCTAATAACAAAATTACGAAAGCAGAAGAAGCTGGAGATCGGAAAGAAGTAAGCAGATTGAAAGAGGAACTCAAATGTAATAAAAAATATATTAAAGATGCGCTCTGCAGTAAAGGCTATGCTTTTAATAAGAAGAGGGAAACTCCTCTTTATTACTTAAATGCTGCACAACAGAAAGAAATTAAGCAAATCGCAGGCATAAAAGACAGCTTTATATGTAACCAGAAGTTTCACCTGTGCTTATATATAATAGGAGCGATAGCATGTATCGCTGCTTTATGTTTGTCTTTATACTTTTTATTTTTAGTTTCTCAATCTTTTGCACTAAGCTCGATGGTTGCAATAGCTTCTGGCGGAGTCACATACCTGTCAGTTAAAGCATGTAGCGAGATACATGCCTTGCATAACGAAAGCACTTTAGTGGAAAATGCTAATGTACAACTTGCAGGAGAAAGTTTAGGTGTTTGATGAAGCTAGAAATTACTTGCAGGCAATGATATAGAAATTTACTTTCTTAACTTCAGAAAGTATACTCATACGATGATAGAAAAGAAGTACAGTAAGATTTTAATAGCAAACAGAGGAGAGATTGCCTGCAGGATTATCAGAACTGCCCATAAGATGGGTATATCTTGTGTGTGCATATACTCGGATGCAGATGTAAATTCTGTGCATGTAAGACAAGCAGATGAGTCAAGATATATCGGCCCTTCGCCATCTTGCCTCAGTTATTTAAACATTGAAAAAATATGTGAAGTAGCAGTTGAAACAGGTGCTGAGGCAGTTCATCCTGGCTATGGTTTTTTAGCAGAGAATCCAGATTTTCCACGTGCTCTTCAAAAACATAATATAGACTTCATCGGTCCCAGTGCAGAAACAATAGAAGTTACAGCCAACAAAATAACAGCAAAAGAAGCTGCAAGAAAAGCTGGAGTGAATGTAGTGCCAGGATATATGGGTAAGATCAGCGATGCTGCCCACGCAGCTCAAGTTGCTAAAGAGGTCGGTTTTCCCGTTATGCTCAAAGCTGCATCAGGCGGTGGTGGCAAAGGAATGCGAATTGTAAACTCCAAAAAAGAAATTGAACTAGCATTTACATCAGCCACAAATGAAGCAGAGAAAAGTTTTAAGGATGGCAGTATCTTTATAGAGAAATATATAGAGTTGCCAAGACATATTGAAATACAAATCATAGCAGATAAATATGGCAATATAGTTTGTCTTGGAGAAAGAGAATGCTCGATACAAAGGAATAATCAGAAAATAATAGAAGAAACGCCAAGTCCATTCATTAGTGAAGAAGTAAGACAAAAAATGTATGTTCAATGTGTTTCTCTGGCAAAGCAAGTTGGCTATTTTTCAGCAGGCACTGTTGAGTTTGTTGTAGATAAAGACCAAAACTTCTATTTTCTTGAGGTAAATACGAGATTGCAAGTTGAGCATCCAGTAACAGAATTTATAACTGGAATAGACATAGTAGAAGAAATGATTAGAACTTCCTGTGGAGAGAAATTGAGATTCAATCAGGATGATATTAAACTTACTGGTTCTGCAATAGAAAGTAGAATTTGCGCTGAAGACCCATCGAAGAAATTTTTCCCTTCCAGCGGAAGAATAAAATATTACGATAAACCGGGTGAAAATGATTATGTAAGAATAGATGATGGAGTTGCTGCAGGTTCAGAAACTAGCATGTTCTATGATTCGATGATTGCCAAAGTGATAACATATGGAAAAGATAGAGTAGAAGCGATCAGCAGAATGCAAAAAGCATTGTCTGAATGCTATATAGAAGGAGTAACAAATAATATAGAATTTCTAGAATCCATCTTCCATCACCCAAATTTTATCGCAGCAAAGCTCCATACGAGATTCATTCCAGATCATTACCCTAGTGGGTTTCACGGCGATTTTGTTACAGAGGAGTATATTAAAATATTTATTTTCACTGCGTTATATGTTCATTTGGAAAATGAAGAAAGGTACCATCATAAAGCAGTGAATGAAACATCTCAGGTGTCATTCCAGTGCGTGACACTGGAATCTAGTAAAAAAGAAGGGGCACCAGTATCAGCTACTCGGATGGCAGGTGACCGTGCAAGAGATTTATTCATAGTGAATATAAATGACAATGAGTACTCCGTAAATGCAAAATACCAAGATAATATATTAATAACGGTATATAATCACAATAAATACTCCGTTATAGGCAAGTGGAAATCAAGTTATAGATTGCTATATATCACAATTAATGACGATACCAATATAGCACTTAAAATAGAAAGACAAGGCAGCAAGTACTTCATAAGGCATGCAGGCATGAAAGCTGAGTGTTGTATATTTAAGCCTCATGTAGCTGAATTAAGTAGGTTAATGCTAAATAATGAAACAGAAGGGATTTCAGCAGATGCTGTAAAATCCCCAATATCTGGTTTATTAGTTAAATTGCACGTAAATGTAGGAGATCAGGTGGAAATAGGACAACCTTTATTTGTGGTGGAGGCAATGAAAATGGAAAATATCATATGTGCTGAAGCAGCAATGGTGATAAAAAATATTCCCGTTCAAGAAGGAAAAAATGTGCAGATTGGTGATGTAGTCTGCTTTCTTAAATAACATAAGAAGTACAAACTTGACCCAAACAAGATAAATGAAAACACTTGATGAGCTATGGCAATGGCTATTGGTATGTGCAATAATAGAGTAATTACACCTAAAATGATCTGAATGACGACGGAGAGCAGCATAATATATACCGGTTTTATGCTAGCATTTTTTACTGTGAGTATTACTACCAAAGTTAGTATTAGCAATGCCAGTGCTCGATGTATAAATTGCACTGTCGCTCTGTTCTCAAAGATATTCAGCCATGTAGGCTGTAAGAAAAATAAATCTTCTGGAACGATTTGTCCGTCCATTAGTGGAAAGGTATTGTAAATTAGACCAGCATTTAATCCTGCAACAAATGCGCCGAAAATTATTTGTATCATGATCAGAACTAAAATAATTCCTACGTAGTACTTGGTGTTACAACTAATCTTAAGTTTAGTTTGCTTTGGCCTGATTTGGTAATCAAAAAATTGATATGAAAATAATGCAAAGATAATTAATGCTAATAATAAGTGAAGTGCGAGCCTATAGTGGCTAACATGAGGCTTGGCTACCAAGCCGCTTTTTACCATATACCAACCAGCAAAAGCTTGTAAAGCTCCAAATAATAATGCCACAAATAGCTTTATTACTACCTTTTTAGATATTTTTCTTCTTAATGTAAAATATATAAATGGCAGGACAAAAACTAAACCTGTTAGTCTTGCAACCAATCTGTGTACATATTCTATTAAGTATATAGCGCGAAACTCCTCCATACTAATACCATAGTTAAGTGCTTTATATTCAGGTGTAGCTTCGTATTTTAATTTTTCTTGTAGCCAGTCTTGTTCACTCAGTGGTGGTAATGTTCCAGTAATGGGTTTCCACTCCGTGATTGACAATCCTGCTTTTGAAAGTCTGGTAAATCCACCAATCCCTACCATGAGAATTACCATGACCGAGCAGAGAAAAAGCCAAATAGCTACAGGTTTTGCTTCCATAAACCATGCTGAGTTTTGTTCCATCGCTCAGGGTAAAGAATAAATTCCCATAAGGCAAGAAAAGCTGCAACACTATGTAGCAGACTATAGACCGGAAAAAATATCGATACTATATAAAAATAAAAAGGCATCTTTTGCTGTTTGACAGCTATTACCAAAAGAATCAGGTTAGTAACGTATACCACTACAAAGTAGTACAAAAATAATTCATTTAAAACTTTAGTTAATATCAATGAAAGCAGTAAAAATGGAGTAGTAAAAAATATAAAAGCTGCAGAGCCAACAAAAAGATTCAATAGCAAAATTCCCTTAAATCCAGTGTGTTTATAAAGTGACTTTATATTTTTTAAATGAACAATATAAGTTTGCATATAGCCTTTGATCCAGCGCGCTCTTTGCTTAATCCAAGCAAATACAGCAATTGGTGACTCTTCCAATGTTTCTGAGTCAATCATCCTGGTTTTATATCCCATTTGCGCAAGTCTCAAACCAAGGTCAGCATCTTCGGTAACACTATAAGCATCCCAGAAAAACACTTCTTTTAGAATTTTTACTGAAAAATGATTACTGCTACCACCCAAAGGTATCGGCATGTTCATTTTTTGGAATCCAGGCAATAAGTATTGAAACCAGTTCATATACTCCAGAGAAAAGAATTTTGTGAGAAAATTATAATCACAATTGTAGTAATTTAATTTCGCCTGTACACAGGCAAGCTTATCGTCGTCCTTATTAAATTCAATCAGTGCTTTTTTTAACTGCAATGGGTCTGGTTTATCGTCCGCATCATATATTACTGCATACTTTCCTCTAGCAAAGCTCATAGCATAATTGCATGACTTGGCTTTTGTTCTAGGCAAAGAATGAGGCACTTTTATTACTTCAAAATACTGCGGTAAAGTGTACTTTTCTATAGCTGCTAGCGTTTCTTGGTCATCACTTTCTACCTGAAGCTTCACATCTAATTTTGATTTTGGATAATCCAAATTTTCAATGCTTTCGATCAATTGCTCTATCACTGCACTTTCTTTAAAAGCAGGCAATAAAATAGTATATATAGGAAAATCTTCTTCATTCAGCTTACTATAATCCACTTTTTGATTAGAGGTTTCACATAAGCTAAAAACTGTAGCTATAAACTTGAATAAATAACTAGAACATCCGATTATAAATATCAACATCAAAGCAAAATATGTATATTTCTCTGTTAGTGTTAAAATTGAAGTTACAATAAAGAAAGAAGCAAAAAATATTGAGCTTAGTTTAATGCTTTTAGCTGAAAAATTAGGATTCTTGTAATATAAGTAGTTGCTTGCAAATTCTGAAATACCAAAGTGCGAGTTAAGAAGATTTAAAATCTGTTCGCTATCCACTTTTATTAATACATAGTCAATGCCGTAATGAGCTTCGACCCAACGGTTGATATCTCGGCTTGTGTCTTCAACCATAAAAAAAGTAGTATCATTTAATTTTTGCCAAGGAATTATATTAAATTTATAGTAAAAAAGTTTCTCTTGCTCTTTGCACAAACTAGAATCAAACTTAATTTTTTCTACATTATCAGCTTGAAGTATAGGCATTAAACCTAATGCAATTTTTTATTTAAGTCACGTGAAAATGAAGATATGACCTCGCTACTACGCTTATCATCTTTACGTTCATGCATTATTTTTTTTACAGCATCAGCAGCTATACTCGCTGTGTTAGCCTGTAAATCTCCAAGAGCTTTTTCAACTTGGTCAGTGACTTTCTTCAAATTAGAATGGGCATTGTCATCTAATGTCTGATCTAGCTGCTGTCTATTGTGCTTAATGATACTATTAGCTTTATCAAGTGCTTCATTCATCATTTTATTAACTTCTGCATCTAATTCTTTGTATTTTTTAGAAGATTTTTTGTAATACTCCAACATATCTTTCCTGAATGTTTCAGTTTCTTCACTTGAAAATTTGCTTTTGTTACGCTTATTGTTAAGCGCATTTTTTATCACTTTCTTTAGCAATTTATACGAAAGGACAAAACTTACCAAGAAGGCAAGACCGATAATCAGTGATGTAGACATAAAAACCCCTAAAATTCTTTGGACACCAAGTCAGCAATAAATTCCTCTTCAATTTCAGAATTAGTCAATTTAGTATAATAAATTAAAGCAATACTAGTAGCCATTTGTTTTAACTGATCAGTATATTCAGATTTAAATTCTGCCACTTTTTTTTCAATAAGCTTGCTCTTTTTTTTATCTTCCTCTTCTAATATATTCTTAACATTAGCTCTCATTTCTTCTACCTGAGCAAGTGCATCATCTATGATTTTTTTTGCCTGTATTCTAGCTTGGGTTAAAGCTGCGTTATACTTGGTAATCTGATCTTCCGTAAGTCTTAAAAGATGAACAGAACTATTAAAAGAACCCAATACTTCTTTACTTCTAGTGCTTATTATTTCATCTAACTTTGGCAAAAATAAACAACTTACTACGAAAAAAAGTGAAGAGAAAAAAATTAAAAACCAAAAAACTTGAGAAAAGAAGGTTGAAACATCAAGCTGTGGCATCTGTTAAGCAGCAAATATTAATAACATTGCAAGTACAAACGCAAGCAATCCCATGATTTCAACCATGGCAGCACCAATATAAACATAACTTTTCATTTTACCTTCTGATTCAGGGTTTCTCGCAATCCCATTTAACATAGCAGAGAAGATATTAGCTATACCTAAACCAGCGCCGAGCATTCCAAACACAGCTAAACCAATTGCTATAAATTTTAAAGCTACTAAATCCATATATTACCTTTAATTATTTCTTTATAATATAATTGTAAAATATTCTACAAGGAAGTCAATTACTTTACTGCATCTGACAAATATACACATGTTAATATAGTAAATATATAAGCTTGTAAAATTGCAACAAATACTTCAAATCCTATCAATGCAATTATGAACAAAAACGGCGCAGGAGTGAAAAATATGTTCATATTTACAATAAACCCTGCTATCACTTTGATGATTGTATGACCAGCAATCATATTTGCTGCAAGCCTTATTGATAGGCTAACCGGCCTTACTAAATAAGCAAACAACTTAATAATAATTATTATAGGTGCAAGCCACGAAGGAGTTCCTTTTGGTAGCAATATGCGTAAAAATTCTACTCCCCTTTCTTTAAATCCAACAATCGTTATATAAATAAAAACCACCATCGATAAAGCGAAGGTGACTATCACATGACTTGTGACCGTGAAACTATAAGGAAGAACACCAACTAAATTACACGATAAAATGAAAATAAATACTGTGAATATCAATGGAATGTGCTGCAAGCCTTTGCTTCCAGTGTTATTTTCTATTATTGAAATAACAAAATCATATACATACTCAACTGCAGCTTGCAAATATCCTGGTATTACTGACCCCTTCTTTATTCCAAAAAGCAAAAAGAGTATCATCAATATCACCGAAATCATCGTGAAAAAAGATGAATTGGTAAAGCTTACGTCATACCCAAATAACCTAGGTAACTCTATTATTGTATATACCTTAAACTGTTCCAGTGGATTTAGTGCCATTTTAATCTGAATTATAAACAGTAAATAAAGTATGAATTTTATAGGACAAAGTCAAGAATTAAGATAAGGCTCTGTATTATTATAACATTAACATATTAACAAAATATGTAATTAGAATGTTAATTACAGTCAGCTCTGTATTTTAAAATTTACTAATCTTGTTAAATTATTCAATATCTTGACTTAGAGGTTGTCCGGAAACTAGTAAATTCAAGCATATTCCCTCTTTAACATAACCCTACTCATAGCTAGGTATATGAAATTCTCAGTGGATGTTGTGAGTAAATCATACTCCTTCGATAGCCTTCTATTCCTATTAACCCAAGCAAAAGTCCTTTCTACAACCCATCTTCTTGGCTGTACTTTAAACC
>NZ_JAPQLN010000090.1:0-5152 GCF_028981745.1 Wolbachia endosymbiont of Drosophila tristis
TTTTTCTTCTACTATATTTTGTAATTTCATAATTCATTTTCTCAAAAATTCCCTGCTTCTTCCATTGCCTGAACTGCTCATACACAGTCTTCCATAGCGGAAAATCATTTGGTAAATACCGCCATTGACACCCTGTACGCAATACATAGAAAATTGCTTCTAATATTTCTCTTTTGCTATACTTTGGCGGCCTTCCTCCTTTCTTGTATGATACTCTGAAGTGTTTTTCTATTCTTGCCCATTCCCTTTCGCTTAGATCTGTTGGATACTTTTTTCTCATCTTTACCCCGTACTAAAATTTCAGATATTATAGCCTTTTACTTGTTTCCGGACAACCTCTAATACTTAAATTAGGCTTAGGACTTTGTGATGAGATTGATGGTGGTGAGCTGAAGCATCTAGTCTTTGCTCAGGATAAGTTAAAAAGTGATAACAACTTATCAAGAAGCCAAGAAATGGTCGATGGTATTGTTGATGAGTATAGGGGAGACTTTGAAGGTAGTGGAAGATGTTAGGGTTACTTAGTGGTCTTGGTAAAGGAGCGCTCGAGGGTAAATATGAGCAAAGACTTTTGGAACGAAAACGCTTTGAGGAATTCCAAAAGCAACACATGGAACAACAACTTAAAGCTCAGGAGTTATTACCTGATGAAAAAGAGTACATTTCAAATGTACCAAGATATCAAAGAGCGATAGATTTAGCTTATGAGAAGCTGGGTGCTGCGGAAGGTGCTTTGCCTGATTCTAGATTTTCCAGGCTACTCTATGGTGATAAAATTAATTCAGTTATGGATCTTTTTAGAGATGAATCTAAAGTCAATGCTCGCAATGAGTTTGGCCGTTACCTAGAAGGCGAGCTTTTACCTGCAATTATGCAGATTGAGGGTTTGCCTATAAATAAGTATTCAGTGGAGGCTTTCAAAGAAAAGTTCGATGTCAATAAACTCTCAGCCAAGAGTTGGAGGAAGTTTTTTGATGAAACGAGGGAAAAGCTTGATGCCCGTGCTGGGGATATTCAGAAGAAAATTAGAGGGCTAAATGAGACACAGCTTGGTCAGCTAATGCAAGATCCACAGATACAGGCAACCGTGAAGGAAGAAGCTACGAGAAAACTTGATAGTCAGATTGAAGGCTTAAGTGATGATGAACTTGATACTTTAATTAAGTTTTCAGGTAATCCTGAGATTATTAATGAACCACCGGAGATAAAGAAAAACTTTTTTCGAGAACTGGGGTTACAGATGATAGCGGATATTCCGGCTGTTGCAATAGGAGCTACGCTTGGGGCACCTTTAGGACCTATTGGGATGTTTATAGGAGGCAGTCTTGGAGGTTTGGTAGGAGCATATGCTGGAACTGCTGCTGAAAGAGGAATGGCAGGTGATCCAAATGCGCTCTCTAATGCGTTTACTGATACAAAAGAAGATGCAGCTTTGATTCTCGCAGCTCATGGGCTGGGTAATGTGGTAGCTAAAGGTGGAAAAGCAGTAACAGGTCTGTTTAAACAGGGTAGAGAACCTGTACGCAATGTAGTTAGTCGTGGTTTTGATACTGCAATAAAAGACGTACCAGATATTAAAGTAAATGATGTAGGAAAGTTCTTAAAGAGTGCTACTAAGGAAACTAACAATCCTTTTCAAAGAATTGTTGCTAAGGATTTAGCAAAGAAGTTTTCTAGTAAAGATGGAAATTATACATCCAAAGAATTTGCCGATATATTATCAGGACTCAGGGAATCTTCTCGAAATTTAGCCAAAAAATATGATGTACCAGAAAATCAGATCAGAGATGTTGTAAGCAAACTAGAAGAACACTTTTTACCGCTGCGTGCCAATGTCAGTAAAACAATGGGGCTACTAAGCGGTGCGAGTAGTGCCTTAGAGAAAGGGAACGTTAGAAAAGTAGCTGAAGTATTTGGTGAATTACCTGAAAAGATTGCTATTGACAACGGAGTATTTACTAAGGACCAAGTAATTAGAGGTTTTTTGTTAGAAAATGCTGACGCTATTAGAAATAAGTTTATAGCACCTGTTGCTTCAGAAAAATTGACAGAGTTTGCTAATAAAACAGGATGGTTTGGTCATTTATCTGGAGGAGCTATAAAAGAAGTCTTAGCACAAATAGGTCTCAATGGATTTGCAGATGGCAAAATTGCTAAGTTATTTGCCCAATATTCTTTTGGTTCTGCCAAAGATCCAGTAACACGAGAACTACTATCTGCTTTGCAAGGCAAGATTATCGAAGAACAAAGTGGTTTCATCTTAGAAATGCTTAAAAAAGCAGCTATGAGTGGTGGTAAAGTAGCTCTTCGTGGACGGGTAAAAGGAAATGACTAAGCTAGAGTACTTAATGAGACTGCGCAATAGTTGGTTTGATTATTGGAGTCAAAATATCGAGCAGGCACGGCGGCAGCATAAGTTCGTGATCATGGGGCAGCAATATACTGAAAATGAACAGCGAGAGCTGCTAAATATTGGTGCAGAACCGATAGTTTTCAACGTCACATTTGCGATGGCTGAGAAGATTTTAAACACTGTACGCGGCAAAAGGTATGACTTGGAGCTTAAGGTTAATGGTGAGAGCAAAGATCCGGAGATTATGCAATTGATGCATAATCATATCACGGATCTGATCTTTAGTCAAGATCACTATGTGGAATATAGCAAAGCATTAAAAGAAGCAATAATAGGAGGATATTCTGCGCTTTATGTTGGTTTTGGTTACAATAACGAAGATATCGAAGATGATGAATTGACCTTTAAAATCAGGGCAATAAACGGTACTGAAAGTTTCTTCTTCGATCCACATAGTAATGAGCCACATAAGGGTGATGGACGTTACTGTGGTATTATTCATCGCTTATATAAAACTAGCTTGGAAAAAATGGGTTTTTCCCCTGCTAAAATTGCAAAGCTGGAATTTAAAGATAAAGATACTGTTCCTTATATTGAAGTTACTGATTTGTATTTAAAAAAAGATGGTGGCATAACTTTTTATCGCTTTACGAATGAAGAGATTCTTGAAACTAAGGAATTATATGGTCACAGACATTTGCCACTGGTATTTCATGGTGGCTGCTCTCATTATATTGATAATCATGAGGTAACAAGACCGCTGGGTGTTATGTGTCATTATGCACAGAAAACCTATAATCATTGGTTAGGTAAGGAAGTAGTATTGCTACTACTCCCTCCCTTAGAAACGCAGCATGCAGGTTTTCCCACACTACGCTTGAGCCCCTTATCTCAGTCCTTCTTTTCTCGAACCGGCTTGTCCTTCATGATTCCTCAGAAAACATCATTCTTAATGGTGACACCAACAGTAGAGAACCTTCTCTTGAGAAAGAGCTTGCTAACATTTTTGTTTGTTTCACTCTTTCATCCAAATACTTTTTCCATTTTAAGTCAAGTGGATTTGCATCCGCCCTGATTTTAACATGTCGTCTGATAGGTATATCAATCAACCTAAGCAGTCTTAAATACCTTATCTCTTTCGGTTTGTTCTTGCATATGGGTGCAGCAAAGACCCATTGGCGTTGTTTCATTACCTTGAAGTAACGATTCTTTATCCAACGTAATCCTTTACGAGGATGTCTTTTCTTTGCCCATTTCCATAGAGCACACATAATTTCATGGTCTATTTTGTTAAAAGCTCTTTTCGCACACACATGGCTGTAGTAATTTCCCCATCCCCTTAATAGGGAATTGAGCAACTTGATTAGTACGGCCTGAGTGTTCGCTATGTTTGCCTTTATCAATGTACGTGCTTTATTAAGAAGTTTCTTAATACTTTCTTTTGAAGGTTTTATAATTAACTTCTTATTATACCTGCGTACATTACAACCAAGAAAGTCAAACCCTGTTGTAATAGATGTAATTTTTGTTTTCTCTTCGGAAAGGATAAGACCTCTCTCCTGAAGAAAGGACGATACTAGAGGTTTTACTTCATTTTCCAGTACTTCACGTGTGATTCCTGAAATGATAAAGTCATCTGCGTACCTGATTACATTTACTCCACTTCTGATTTTGCTTCTTCTTTTACTGCCAAGTTTACCAAATTGACTTTCCAATGATTTTTCAAGTCCATTTAGGGCTAGATTTGCTAGTATTGGAGAGATGATACTACCTTGTGGGGTACCTGCAGTTGTGGAATACAGAGTTTTTGATTCTAGGAAGCCAGCTTTTAACCAGCTATGAAGAATTTTCTTCTCCATAGGAATATGCTTCATGAGCCATTCATGGTTAATGTTATCAAAACACCCTTTAATATCACCTTTGAGTATCCATTGTAGTTGGTTACGGCTTGCCAGTAACAAGTGACAAGCCACAGTAGCGTCTGCGCAGGATCTTTTTGGTCTAAAACCATAAGAGTGACGATCACTGATCGTTTCAGCTATCGGTTCCAAAGCAAACAAGTATAATGCTTGCATGGCTCTATCTTTTATCGTAGGGATTCCAAGAGGTCTTCTTTTGCCATTAGACTTACTGATGTATATCCGTTTTAGCGGAGAAGGTTTGTATCCTCTTTGTTTTAATAGCTTTATTCCTTGAAATTTTGTGTTGCAAGTTGACCATATTTGACGATCTACACCTGCTGTGTTTTTTCCTTGGTTTTCAGTTACTCTCTTAACCGCCAAAGCTTTGCCGCTAAAAGAGCGTGTGAGAAGGTGTTGTAAAGTTTTCACCTTACCCATCTGCCTTGTTGGACAGCCTTAACAATACGCCTCTGTAGCCTCATAACAACTTTTTGGCATTTCTTCCAGGGTAACTGGTTCCATGCTTCGGAGTTATTGGTAGGTGCACTTACAGTTGTACTTGTAATCATCTGCTTTCCTACCTTAAGTGGTTAACAAAGTTTCTTGTCATGAGGGACCAAATGGAAGTCTGCTCGTTTTCACGCGAATTAATGTTACAAATTCTATCCATTTCGTTACAAAATGGCATTCGCTTTCTCCATTATCCTTTACCTGCACATCCATCAGCATTCCTTGCGGGTTGCCTGCCATATAGGCGAAAATACAGGCTTATCCTGTTCCTTTTGTCATACAATAGTGGGTTAGGTGGCTTCTCTATACCGGTGATTTGCGTACATCCAGAAATGAAAAATGTCACATTACCTTTTGGTCGGAGCTTATCAGCATCTTTAGCTCTTTA
>NZ_JAPQLN010000091.1:0-2400 GCF_028981745.1 Wolbachia endosymbiont of Drosophila tristis
TTTTTCTTCTACTATATTTTGTAATTTCATAATTCATTTTCTCAAAAATTCCCTGCTTCTTCCATTGCCTGAACTGCTCATACACAGTCTTCCATAGCGGAAAATCATTTGGTAAATACCGCCATTGACACCCTGTACGCAATACATAGAAAATTGCTTCTAATATTTCTCTTTTGCTATACTTTGGCGGCCTTCCTCCTTTCTTGTATGATACTCTGAAGTGTTTTTCTATTCTTGCCCATTCCCTTTCGCTTAGATCTGTTGGATACTTTTTTCTCATCTTTACCCCGTACTAAAATTTCAGATATTATAGCCTTTTACTTGTTTCCGGACAAGCTCTCAATTCGTTTTGAACACCTTTTGATACAAATTTGCTAACATCTTCTCCTAATCTTGCTATTTCCTTTACAAAGCTTGATGAGATAAATTGAGTATCTTCAGAAGCAGGAAGAAATATGGTTTCGATTTCAGGAAGAAGTTTATAATTTACCCAGCTCATTTGAAACTCGTAATCAAAATCCGATACTGCTCTTAATCCCCTAATAATAACAGAAGCATTCTGCTCTTTGGCAAACTTCACTAGCAACCCATTAAAAGATATAACATCTGCATCAATTCCTAGCCCTTTGATTTCATTTTCAGCCATGCTTGTGCGTAGCTTTGTGTCAAAGGCAGTATGCTTATTAACGTTTTCTGCAACTCCTATTATTAATTTATCGACTAGTTTACACGCTCTTTTGATTATGTCAAGATGCCCAAAAGTTATAGGGTCAAATGTGCCAGGGTAGATTCCTATTTTGTCATTAATGTTCATCCTTTATTTTTATAAACTACTTTAAAAACTTTTGATAGACATAATAACATTTTTTATCTAAAAATAAAAGTATACAGTTGGCCTGATAGCTCAGTTGGTAGAGCAAAGGACTGAAAATCCTTGTGTCGCTGGTTCGATTCCTGCTCAGGCCACCTTCTCTTTCTTGGCAAACTTACCTTTTTGTTATAAAATACTCTATATCGTAATATAAATATTAGGGAGGCAAGTCATAGTATATAAATATTATAATAAACTATTTAATATCTTATTAATTATAGTTCTATTATTAAGCAATATTACTTATGCTGGCGTTAGTGAAAAACCGGCATCTCAACATGTAACCAGAAAAGAAGAACCAGCGTCAACTGTCTTGACGGCAGAAAATACAGTAAATAATGACATAGTTGTTGGTTTGTTGAAAACGGAAGAAGCACATGAGCTTGGGCTATCTCAAAATATCTACGAGATGTTTAATAACTTTGGAGTTAAAACCGTACTCATTGACTACAATAAAATAATTAACTTAAAAGAAATCCAAGAAAAGTCGCTTATCTTTGCAAAACAAGATGAAACATTGGCAAAGAAGCTAACATTAGACCGAATAAAAGTTGAAGTTGCAAAGTTTGTTAAAGAGCACAAAATAAATAGAATATTTATTCCGGATAATTTACACTCAGCACCCACTCCTTGTCGCCAGCTTGTTACTGAAGCAATTGTAAAAATAGTGGATGATAACCCTGCAATTCATTTACTTGGCATATGTGAAGGCATAATGAATGCAAAGGGAATTGAAGTAGTGAGTGTTGTGAGTGATGAAGAGAAACGAAGATCTCATTTAAAATCAGCACCTAATCCACAGAAAGAGGATCTACCTCTCCAGCAGATAAAGATCGTTCCAAATAGTCGTTTAGCAGAAGTAGTAGCCAAATTCCTAATACCTAATGAAAATGGCTGGTTTTCAACATATTTTCCAGATGCTCATTCAGGAGCAGTAAGTAATACACCAGAAAATAGAAGAAAATTGGAGTCACTTGGATATAAAGTTGCAGCATTTTCCAGTGAGGGGGTAATAGAGGCTATTGAAGATAAGCATGGTAATGTTCACTTTCAAAGTCATCCAGAAGCCCTTGTTGTGAAGTCAGATAAAAACCTCTATTTATCAAGTCACAAGGAACGTCAAGTGTCTACACTAGTTGCTATAGCGATTATGAATGATTTTCTTTATCGTGCTTAATGGCTATAGCTTTAGGCTTACCGACGATTTGATAAACGATAGATTTGTCATGTATCCGTTCAGGCAATGGCGTCAACTTAAGGAAAAATATCAGCGATAGTGTATAAAATTTCTCTCCAAATTTTTTATCATTAAATTATCCAAAGAGTGCAAGGGACAGCACTTTTGTTTCTATTTTATTGCAACAAAAAAGTTTAAAATGTGTCTTTTTTAGGTGAGGCATGCAAAAAGGAAAAGATCTTATCTTACAAATTAAAAATGCAATATACTCGAAAACTTTTCAGAAAATCCATTGTGTTGAGTTTTACACGAACAAGAAAACTTCCTTTTTCGACAGTATTTTCTATGATTT
>NZ_JAPQLN010000092.1:0-6436 GCF_028981745.1 Wolbachia endosymbiont of Drosophila tristis
TTTTTCTTCTACTATATTTTGTAATTTCATAATTCATTTTCTCAAAAATTCCCTGCTTCTTCCATTGCCTGAACTGCTCATACACAGTCTTCCATAGCGGAAAATCATTTGGTAAATACCGCCATTGACACCCTGTACGCAATACATAGAAAATTGCTTCTAATATTTCTCTTTTGCTATACTTTGGCGGCCTTCCTCCTTTCTTGTATGATACTCTGAAGTGTTTTTCTATTCTTGCCCATTCCCTTTCGCTTAGATCTGTTGGATACTTTTTTCTCATCTTTACCCCGTACTAAAATTTCAGATATTATAGCCTTTTACTTGTTTCCGGACAACCTCTAACGCTTGGAAGGGTAAGAACAACTTCATTAATATTGACGACAAAGTCATTAGTAGAAGAAATAAAGTAGAATCAGTAATCAAAGATAGGCCATTATTTACAGCATTATTAAGCAGTTTGGTTGCTGCAAATATAGTATTGCCTTTATTACTGTATGTAGAAGGTGGTATTAATAGTGTACAGAAGTTTTACCAGAACGCTTTGATTAATAACGTAGGGTTATCACTACTTATAGGCTCGAGTATACTTGCACTATCAGTGATATTCCTTGGAGTACATTACTACAGAAAAACAAATTGCACAAATCTTGTATATTGTGAGGAAAGAATTGAACCAGAAAAAGTTAATGGAAAGTTCATTGAGGAAATAAAGGAAGCAAGGACAAAAGTGCTTGAAGAAAACCATAGTAAAGATGCCAAATGCAGCAGTTTAACGCTAGAGCAAGTAGTGGTTGAATCTCATAACTACAAAGATGCAATTTATAGTATTAGTTGAAAATGGCCAAATTTCACTATGTAAAAAGAAAGCAGCTATAAACCGGAGTACTTCGCTCTATATTAGTAAAATATCTCTAAGACGCCGGCAAGTATAAACAGGTAGGAAATTGCTGATACTGGCAAAACCTTTTCAGAGATTCAAGAAGAAAATTCGTAGAAACAAGAGAGAGGAGAAAAAAAAGTGAAAATCACACAAACAGAATGGGCAAGAGAGATAGGAGTATCAAAGCAATATGTCTGTTATTTAGTAAAAAAAGGAATAGTTGAGTTGGAGGATGGTTTGATCAATAGAGAACAAGCAAATGAAGCGGTGGCAGCAATAAGAGATCCAAGTCAGCCACTTAGGAGGAAAAATCCAGAAAACGAAAATACAAATAACCTTTCTACAATGTTGCTAAAAACGCGAATAAAAAATGAAATGGAGCGAGGAAGGTTGCTAGAAGCAAAGGCAAAAGCTGAAATAGGAGAACTTGTAGCAGTAGAGGAAGTAAAAAGTGAGGCATTTAACGTAGCAAGAGTTGTACGTAATAATTTGCTTAATGTTCCAAATAGAGTTTCAGCACTGCTTGCATCACTGAGTGACACTGAAAAAATTCACGAGACGCTAACTGAAGAGATTACAAACTCACTTGAAGAATTATCTAACGCTAAATTTAAAATATAAAAAGATTTTGAATACAAAATGGCTGATAACTTAAGTTTAGAGTTAATAAAGTGTTTAATCAATCAACCTGGATTAGATGTTAATGTCAGAGGGTTAAACGGAAAAACTCCACTGCATTGCGCTATAGAGTTTGATGAATTAAGCATGGTAGATTTGTTACTCACGAAGAAGAACATTAATCCTTTTGTGGAAGATAATGAAGGTAAAACATCTCTTGATTACGCCAAAGAAGGGAAAAAAGCAGAAATATTACAAGCACTAATTAATAACAAGTACGGGTCAGAACAAGATAGCTTACTTCATTTAGCTGCAATGATAGGTGAAATTAATGCAGTGAGATATTTGATCAGAAAAGGTATTGACGTTAATGTACGAAATGCTTTGCACCATACTCCATTACATCTAGCAGCAGGCATAGGACATGCAGAAGTTGTAAAGATTTTGATAAGAGAAGGAAAAGCTGAAATAGATGTCTTTGATGCACGAAATCAGACACCAATGCACTATGCAGTTAATAATAAAAAGTTGGAGATAGTAAAGTTACTGCTGAAGCTTGGAGCAGATGTGAATAGTGCACGCATGGGACAAAACTCAATGAAATTGTCACCTGTGCATATAGCTGTAAGTAATGCTAATTACGATGAAAGAGACTTATGTCTTGATATCCTCAAATCCTTAATAAAGGAGCCTAATGCTCAAGTAAATTTGCAAGACTACGAAAATAAAACACCACTACATTATGCTGAAAGACTAAAAACAATAGAAGTTTTACTAACGCGAGAAGATATAGACCCTCTGGTAAAAGACGATAGCGGTAAAACACCATTTGATTACGCTAAACCTGAGATAAAGAAGGCTTTGATGAGTAATAAATACGGTTCTGAAAAGAATAGTCTACTCCATTTAGCTGCACAAAGAGGAGAAATTGAGATTGTAGATGCAATTTTAAGAGAAGAAATCGATATTGATATTGTAAATAATAAAGGTTTATCACCGGTTTACCTTGCTGCGGAAAAAGGGCATTTACATGTAGTAAAGTTATTGCTGAAAAAAGGAGCAAATTATACACCTGTTTTACATTTAGCAATTAAATCAAACAATTTAGAGTTACTTAAAGTTTTGTTTACTGAAAAAATGGGTCTTTGCTCTGCAGAGATACCGTTGTTAATTTTCCAACCCTTCATAATAAATATATAGCACAGAGAGAAATAGCAGATAAAAGGACGAAAAAACATAATAATATTATCTGCATCTATACTACAGTCAGCGCAATAGCAGTAGCAGTATATATAGGGTTGATAACAACAACAATAAGCAGTGCAATCATTTTTGCAACAATAACAGGGGTATTTGCGCTTGTTATAGCAATAATGATAAGTGAGATGAGCAAAAGATATATAGAAAACGAATTTCAGAAAAAGATGTTTATGGAATTGGATGAGTGTAGTTCTATTGTTAATGATGTCGAGATAGAACCAGTTATGAGTAGATGCAGACAATGATATACGCTACATCTTTTTCTGAAGGTTTAAGGCCAGATCCCCAGCTTAAAGTATCAGAGTGGGCGAATGAGTATCGAGTTTTAGCGCCAACTGCAGCATCAGAGCCAGGTAAATGGAGAACAGAAAGAACTCCTTATTTAAAAGAAATAATGGATTCACTATCACCATCTTCACCTGCAGAAAAAGTAGTATTCATGAAAGGAGCGCAGATTGGGGGAACAGAAGCTGGCAACAATTGGATTGGCTATATCATCGATCAAACACCAGGTCCAATGCTGGTAGTACAGCCAACAGTTGAAATGGGAAAACGTTGGTCGAAGGGAAGATTTGCACCGTTAATAGAGAGTACACCATGTTTAAAAAGTAAAGTAAAAGACCCAAGGTCAAGAGATTCAGGGAATACTGTACAAAGTAAGGAGTTTCCAGGTGGAATAGTAGTAATAACTGGAGCGAATAGTAGTGTAGGACTGAGATCTATGCCAGTAAAATATCTCTTTCTTGATGAAATAGATGCCTACCCAGGAGATTCAGGAGGAGAAGGAGATCCAGTACTGCTCAGTATTGCTCGAACTAATACATTTGCAAGGCGAAAGATTTTTTTAGTATCGACACCAACGATTCATGGAATAAGCAGAATTGAGAAAGAATTTGAAGCAACAGATAAGAGATATTTTTTTGTTCCCTGTCCGTATTGTAATTACTATCAAGTTCTAAAATGGTCACAAATAAAATGGGAAGATAAAAATCCAAGTACAGCACACTATATATGTATAGAATGTGGTGAAAAGATAGAAAATCATCAAAAGACAGAGATGCTTGAACGTGGAGAATGGAGAGCTACAAATCAAGTACACAATAGCAAAGTAATAGGATTTCACCTTTCAAGTCTTTATAGCCCAGTTGGGTGGTATAGTTGGCAACAAGCAGTAGAGGATTTTCTGCATGCAAAGGAAAGTGAACAATTACTGAAAGTTTGGATCAACACAACGCTTGGAGAAACCTGGGTAGATAAAGGAGAAGTACCTGATTGGAAGCAATTATTTAACAGGAGAGAATTTTTTCAGATTGGCACAGTACCAAGGAGAGAAGTGGTACTTACTGCAGGAGTAGATGTCCAAAAAGATCGTCTAGAGGTGGAAGTTGTAGCATGGGGAAAAAGTCGTGAAAGTTGGTCAATAGACTACCGAGTATTTGAAGGAGATACAGGAAGTAGAGAAGTATGGAAAAAGCTTTCGGAGCTCCTCAATCATCATTTTATTGGTGAAAATGGGCTTGAATATATGATAAGTATGATGGCGGTTGATGCAGGGTATGCAACGCAGGAAGTTTACAACTGGGTGAGAAGTCATCAAGGGTCTGGAAGAGTAATGGCAGTGAAAGGTGTAAATAAAGCACTAGTGCCGCTGAGCAGCCCAAGTAGAGTAGATATAACAGTTGGAGGGCAAAAGCTGAAAAGAGGAATAAAGCTCTGGCCAGTCGGAGTATCGATATTAAAGTCAGAGCTTTTTCAATTACTTAATATTTTAAAAGAAGGTGAAGAAACACCGCCAGGGTATTGTCATTTTCCCGAGTATGCACCTGAGTATTTTAAGCAGCTAACGGCAGAGCAATTAGTCAGCAAAGTAGTAAAAGGATATACCAAACAAGAGTGGCAAAAGGTAAGAGAAAGAAATGAAGTACTAGATTGCCGAATTTATGCAAGAGCAGCATCGATAGCACTGGGAATAGATAGATGGCCAGAGAGTAAATGGAATAGTTTAAGTGAAAAACCGGAAAGTAAAAAATCAAAGAAAATATTCAAAAGCAAATGGATCAGCACCGGAACAGACAAAATCTGTTAAACCAGAAAGAAACGTCCTAATGCACATTGCAGTAATTTTTGGATATAATTTTATGAAGAAGTGCTTCTGCAGTTATAATCGAGTTCGCAATGGTGCAATAAATGCCCGTGGATCAGTATGATTTTGGAAGGGACGGTCAAACCATTGATGGAGCTTCTTAGCTACCTCGTTTAGAAGATTGTGTAATATAACCGCCCCAAGCTAAAGCACTTCTTCATTATAAGGTATATATAAGGGATTTTATATGGCAAAAGCAAAAAGTAAATTAGAAATAGTGAATCCTAATGCAGCAGGGATTGATATTGGTTCATCTGTACATTATGCATGCGTACCAGAAGGGAGAGATAAACAACGCGTTCAAAAATTTGGGTGCTTTACAGTAGATCTTCATAACCTAGCAAAGTGGTTGAAAAAGTGTGAAGTTAGAACGATAGCCATGGAATCAACAGGAGTATATTGGATTCCTTTGTTTCAAATACTTGAATCATATGGATTCGAAGTTAAACTGGTAAATGCACGACATGTAAAAAATGTACCTGGAAGAAAATCAGACGTTCAAGATTGCCAGTGGTTACAGCAATTACATAGCTATGGGTTACTTCAAGGATCATTTAGGCCTGATAACCAAATTTGTGTACTACGTGGTTATAATAGACAACATGACAACCTGATAAAAAGTGCAGCTGTACACACTCAACGTATGCAAAAAGCATTAATTCAAATGAACATTCAATTACACAAGGTTATTAGTGATATTACAGGTGTAACTGGTATGCGAATCATTAAAGCAATAATTGCGGGTGAAAGAAACTCTAATAGATTGGCTGAATTGAGTGATAGACGAATAAAAAATGACAGATCAACCATAGCAAAAGCACTAACAGGTGACTATAGAGAAGAGCATTTGTTTACATTAAAGCAAGAATACGAAGCATATACTTTTTTTCAAGAGCAAATAAAAGAATGTGATAAAAGTATGGAAAACTATTATAAAACACTTGAAACAAGATCAAATGAAAATAAGCAATGCAGTAAAGTAAAGAGGTCTGCAGGAAACAAACCAAACTTTGCTGCACACGAAGAATTGTATCGAATAACTGGCATGGATTTCACCAAAGTTCCAGGGCTTAATACATCAAATATACAGACCATCCTCTCAGAAGTTGGTCTTAATGCTAATAAATGGCCATCAGAAAAACATTTTACTTCTTGGTTGGGATTATGTCCATTTAATAGGATTACAGGAGAAAGAGTGATTAGAAGTGGAACTCGTAAAGTAATTAACCGTGCTGCAAATGCTTTTCGACTTGCTGGTTATTCTATGTTGCACAGTAAAAGTGCATTAGGTGCGTACTGTAGAAGATTGAAAAATCGATTGGGAGCACCAAAAGCAATAACTGCTACAGCAAGAAAATTAGCATGTATTTTTTATCAAATGCTGAAATGTGGACAAGAATATGTAGAAAAAGGAATGGATTATTATGAAAAGTTATATAAGGAAAGAGTAGTAAAGAATCTGGGTAAAAAAGCCAATGAATTTGGTTATATCCTGATAAAAAAAGATGAGCTGATAGGGGAAGTTTCTTAGAAGC
>NZ_JAPQLN010000093.1:0-4507 GCF_028981745.1 Wolbachia endosymbiont of Drosophila tristis
TTTTTCTTCTACTATATTTTGTAATTTCATAATTCATTTTCTCAAAAATTCCCTGCTTCTTCCATTGCCTGAACTGCTCATACACAGTCTTCCATAGCGGAAAATCATTTGGTAAATACCGCCATTGACACCCTGTACGCAATACATAGAAAATTGCTTCTAATATTTCTCTTTTGCTATACTTTGGCGGCCTTCCTCCTTTCTTGTATGATACTCTGAAGTGTTTTTCTATTCTTGCCCATTCCCTTTCGCTTAGATCTGTTGGATACTTTTTTCTCATCTTTACCCCGTACTAAAATTTCAGATATTATAGCCTTTTACTTGTTTCCGGACAACCTCTTAGGAGGCTTTCGATTTGAGGTGAGAAATCCAGTAGGATCGTTCACTGGAAGGACAGAAGAATTACGAGAACTACACAAATTAATACAAAAAAGTCAAGGTGTAGCCACAGTAATATCGCAACTGGTTTCTATTAGTGGGTTGGGAGGAATAGGTAAGACTGAGCTGGCCAAAAAATATATTGAAGAACACAGTAAAGATTATGACAACAATATTATATGGATAAAAGCTGAAACCCATGAAACCATGGTGCAGTCTTTTCTCAGGTTAGCTAGAGATCCTTTAGGCATTCCTACAGAAGATAGGGATATTGAATCTATTGTAAGAGACATATACGCTTTTTTCGCCAAGAGAAAAAGTCTCTTTGTTTTCGATAATGCAGAAGAATATAGAAGTGAAGGTCAAGATGCTGGTATTAGTCAATTCTTACCGTCCCACTTTTTATCATCTGATGATAATAAACCTAGTGTTTTGATTACCTCTCGTAATCAGAAATGGGGAGATATAAAATCATTAACATTGGGTGCATTTACTGAACCAGAATCAATAGACTTTATTAGAAAAGCATTAGGTATAAAAGATGGGTCACAAGAAAATGAAATAAAGAATTTGGCAGAAACATTACAGCATTTTCCTTTAGCTTTGCAGCAGGCAGTTGCATACATAAAAGAAAGGGATATAGCATTAAAGAATGTAGGCTTGAAGTTTGAAATTAGTGATTATTTAAAGAGATACAAAGAGGAAGCAGAAAAATTACTTGATTTTAAGTTTCCTAAAGACAGCGACAATAGCTACACCAAGACAACTTTTATAACCTGGAGAATTACTATTGATAAAATCAAAGATAACCCAGAGTATGGTCAGCAAGCCAAAGAAATCTTGGATATCATTGCCTATATTGCTCCTGACAACATTCCTGCAAAAATGTTTTTAGGGGTAGAACGCAATGAAGAAAAGTTAGGTGATGCTATCCAACTACTTAAACAATATTCAATGATCAACTCAGGAGAAGAGCAAAGCTCAGTCAATATCCACAGGTTAGTACAGCAAGTAACAAGAATAGAGTTAGAAAAACAAGGCAAAGACAAAGTTGTGAAAAAGACTTTTGAGTTACTGGAAGAAAGCTTTCCTTACGGCAGTGATAAATTAGAAGATTATGCTAAGAAACGACAATTATTGCCGCATTTAGAAGCGTTCTTATCACATGTAGATAATTGGCTAACAAAAAATCCTTCAGAAAAACAAACAATAGAAAAGGATTATCTTGTAAATTTGTTAATATGGATAGGCGATGGATATTTTGATTTAGATCCTAGAAGACAAAAGAAGTCGCTTGAACGGGTTTTACCTATCATCAAGAAACATTATGGCTCTGATCATTTTCAAGCTGCTATTACATTAGCAAATCTTGGCATTGCTTATGGTGCTTTAGGTGATCCTCAGAAAGAAAAAGAGTTGCTTGAACGGGCTTTACCTATCTTGAAGACACATTATAGCCCTGATCATTTCGAAGTTGCTAAACTGCTGGCAAACCTAGGTAACGCTTACGGGTATTTAGGCAATTATAAGAAACAAAAGGAATTGCTTGAACGAGCTTTAGCAATTCAAGAGAAACATTGTGGTTCCGATCACTCTGAAGTTGCTAGAACACTGGCAAACTTAGGTAACGTTTATGGTGCTTTAGGTGATCCTCAGAAACAAAAGGCTTTACTTGTGCGAGCTTTACTTACTTTTGAGAAACATTATGGCACTGGTCATCCTGAGGTTGCTAGAACACTAATAAGTTTAGGCACCGCTTATAGGGCTTTAGGTGATCCTCAGGAAGAAAAAGAGTTGCTTGAACGGGCTTTACCTATCTTTAAGGAATATTATGGCTATGATCATTTTGAAGTTGCTAAACTACTAGCAAACCTTGGTATCGCTTATGGTGCTTTGGGTGATCCTCAGAAAGAAAAGGAGCTGCCTGAACAGGCCTTAACAATTAAAGAAAAATATTACAACTCTGATCATTTTGAAGTCGCTATTACTCTGACAAACCTTGGTATCTCTCATGTGGATTTAGGTGACTATAAAAAACAAAAGGAGTTACTTGAACGGGCTTTAGCAATCAAAAAGAAACATTACAGGCCTGACCATTTTGAAGTTGCTAGAACACTGGCAAACCTCGGTAATTCTTATAGGGTTTTAGGTAATCCCCAGAAGGCAAAAGAGTTGCTTGAACAGGCTCTAGCAATTCGAAAGAAACATTACGGCCTCGACCATTTTGAAGTTGTTAAATTACTGGCAACCCTCGGTATCGTTTATGGCACTTTTGGCGATCATCAGAAAGCAAAAGAGTTGTTTGAACGAGCTTTGCCTATTTTTGAGAAACATTATGGCCCTGATCATCCGGAAGTTGCTAAACTGCTGGCAGAACTAGATGACATTTAGGTTTTTAGCAATACTGGATTAACAACAATTCATTTGAGCTACACTTCCAAAACTAATCTATTTGGATCTTCTATATAATTTTTTATTTTAACGAGGAAAGTTACTGCTCCTTTGCCGTCAACTATTCTGTGATCGTAAGAGAGAGCAATGTACATCATAGGTCTGATTTCTACTGCATTACCAACAGCAACTGGCCTGTTTTGTATTGAATGCATTCCAAGTATTCCAGATTGCGGAGGGTTTATTATCGGAGTGGAAAGAAGTGAACCGTATACTCCACCGTTTGAGATGGTAAATGTTGCACCTTCCATTTCTGATACTTGTAATTTACCCTCACGAGCTTTTTTGCCAAGAGCAACTAAAGTCAACTCAATTTCTGCAAATGACATCTGATCGGCACCCCGAATAACTGGTACAACAAGACCTTTATCGGTGCCAACAGCAACACCTACGTCATAGTAATGTTTATATATGATTTCATCGCCTGAGATTTCAGCGTTAATTTCAGCAATTTCTTTCAATGCTTGCACCGCTGCCTTTATAAAAAACGACATAAAACCAAGTTTTATTCCATATTTTTTTTCAAAGGCGTCCTTATATTTTGCTCTTAGATCCATGACATTCTTCATGTCAATTTCATTGAACGTGGTCAGTATTGCAGCAGTATTTTGCGATGCTTTCAAACGAGCGGCAATTACTTGCCTTATTTTGCTCATTTTTACTCGTTCCTCTCTTTGCTCTCCATTTACTACACTTTTTGGCAATTCATATTGTTTTATTGCAGGTTGTTCAGCTTTGTTCATATGGCCTATCACATCTGCTTTTGTTATTCTGCCTCCCATGCCAGTTCCTTTGACGCTTTCTGCACTGATTGCATTTTCTTCCATAATTTTACGAGCTGATGGAGCATCTTTTTTAGCAGCACTTTCGCTTTTATCTTCTTTTCTCGCTTCCTCTTTTACTTCTCCCATGGAAAGCTTCGCTAACAATTGATCAGGACTTATTACATCATCTTCTTTTATAAGAAATTCAGTTATTTGCCCTGAAGCTTCTGCAGTTAATTCGAGTGCTGTTTTGTCAGTTTCAATTTCAAAGATCAAGTCATCTACTTTTACTGCTTCTCCAATACCCTTCTTTATTTTTACTATACCTTCTGTAACTGATTCACCACCAAGAGTTTTTGGTGCTCTGATTTCTATAATTTTGCTCATAAAACAACTTCCGTATAAAACTTTCTATAGATTTATACATGAAAAGAGACATGTAATAAACTAATAAATTCATTGAGGCTCTTATCATTTAGAAGTGACAAACGGATAACATATTCCCAAATGTCATTCCAGCACGTGACGCTAGGCCATAAAAATTCCTTGACAAGCTTTGCCATCCCCCCTATCATGAAACTGAAGCTATTTATTTATCTTCGCAATCTGTGCAGGTTAATGACAAAAAACTTAGGGTATTTGGCGTCTCATGTTTAATTTTTCGCACTACGTGCATCGCATGTCTTTAAAAATTTTTAGGTTTTTACCTATATAAGCCGAAACGCGCTTACAAAGCGTTTAAGACAGCAAAAAACGTCAAATTGACAAGGGAGAATTTGAATGCTAGCTACTACGGGGTTTCTTTGCCTTTTTTCCTGCTTAGTAAATTTCTTAAACACTTGCGGTGTAGGTTAGTTGCAAGTTAAAAGCAGCTAAATCGCTCTTAATCAAGCGTTTTAGAATAAAAAAAACGC
>NZ_JAPQLN010000094.1:0-5568 GCF_028981745.1 Wolbachia endosymbiont of Drosophila tristis
TTTTTCTTCTACTATATTTTGTAATTTCATAATTCATTTTCTCAAAAATTCCCTGCTTCTTCCATTGCCTGAACTGCTCATACACAGTCTTCCATAGCGGAAAATCATTTGGTAAATACCGCCATTGACACCCTGTACGCAATACATAGAAAATTGCTTCTAATATTTCTCTTTTGCTATACTTTGGCGGCCTTCCTCCTTTCTTGTATGATACTCTGAAGTGTTTTTCTATTCTTGCCCATTCCCTTTCGCTTAGATCTGTTGGATACTTTTTTCTCATCTTTACCCCGTACTAAAATTTCAGATATTATAGCCTTTTACTTGTTTCCGGACAACCTCTAAACACAAATATTCCAGAGTTCCAATAATGATCGTTACTTAACTTACGCTCGGGCTTTTCTGTAAAATCTTTCACTATATGACATTTTTCTTTCTGATCATATACTGCATTTATATAGCCGTATTCAGAATTGAATTCATGAGGCTTAACCCCAAAAGTGACTATAGAGTTAGTTTCAGAGGCTAACTTAGACGCTTTTTGAGTAGAAGCATAAAAACTATTCAAATCACCTATAAAATGGTCTGAAGGCAGAATTAACATTGTCTCGTTTTCATTGCAGAGAAGTGCAGCAATTAATATTGCCGCTGCTGTTCCAATTTTCACTGGTTCGAAAATCACTTTATATTCTTGCAGTGCATGCAATTCCTCCATCACTAATGACTCGTACTGTATATTTGTAGCAATTATGGGCGGCATATAATCGCTTTTTAGCCTCAACAAAGTGTTGTGAAACATAGTGTTCTGACTAAATATTTTCTGAAATTGCTTTGGCTTAGATAAAGGCCAAAGTCTGCTACCACTACCACCACACAATATTACAGGGCGCATTTAGTTAAGATATTAATTAAATAATTAATATCTTATACTGAGGGCAAAATACATGCAAGTTTTTGTTGTGGAATAGTTAATAAAGAAAGTAAATGTTGATTTAAAGTAATTGCTAATGAGAGTGATCATGTGTAGCGCCTTGCCCTTGCTGTGAATTTCTTCTATTTTGTAATTCCTCAACATGACCTTTTCTTTTATCACTTAATATTTCATTACCCTTATTTTGTTCTTCCTCAGGACTCTTTAGTATTTCATTACTCTTGCTAACTTCTTTATCATCCCCTTGTTTCTTTGGCCTTCTAGCGTTAAGCTCATCCCATGTGCCCACTAGTGAATCACGATTCCCATGATCCGGCTTTAGCCTTTCTTCACCTTTAATAACATTAAAGTCACTTTTTGCTTCTTCCAAACATCCTTTCAGTTGGTGTTTCCACATGGTGTAGTAAGCATCACCATATTTTTTCTCATTTGCTACAAACAATAAAATTGGAGCCTTAAGTATGGTAGCTCCCATATCCACTAAATTTTTTACTGCCATTGCAGGAGTAAATAAAAGATAACCAAAAGACTTTGCAATTGGGTTTTGTTCGCTTATTAAATGCTCCCCTAACTTTATAGGAAGAGAAGTCAACAATTTAGTACAAACTTTAGCTAAACTTGTAGCAAAAACGATAGGAACAGATATAAGACTTTTATCTAGCTCTAGATTACCATTCTGATCTCTAATTTCTGAAAAATGGGTGCTTAGCTTCTTGTAATCACTAGTGTATAATAATTCTCCATTTCTTCCTTTTTCATCAACAACTTCCTGAACTTTACCTTCTTTATTTTTTACCTCTTTAGTTAGCACAGAAGAATTAGTTAATTCAAATGGATATTGAGGATCCTTAGTTTTTTCAGCTTCAAAAATTGGCACGTGTTTTTTCAAATCCATTCTCGAAAAGCCTAATGGCTCAAAATATGACTTATGCAACTCATTTATCGGAATTTGCTTACCCTGATTGTCTATATAATTGATAGTAAAATAAGATCTATCATTATCTTTATCTTTGGTAACTAAAGATAATCTGAAACTTGGTTGTTCTCCATTCTCATCTTTTTGACCATACAAAAGTTTATAGGTTGGATTTTTATCTTTATCTAGTATAGCATTTCCATGCATATCCCTGTTTTCTATGATTTTAGCAGACTGTACAATTTGATCATAATTTTTTGGATACTGGCATTTCCTTCCATCATATATCATTACCTTTCTAAGGTCTTCGACGTAAACTTGAGATTCAGGTGAAGTAAGCAGACCTTTTGCTTTAAGTGTAAGATCTATTACTCCCTTTTTTAATGCTTCAAACATATTGTCAAACCAAAATCGCTATAATGCTATAGTTCAATAATAAAACTAGTACACTAATAATATATTAACACAGCACCGGTGATTTTACAAGAAAATATGCCTGTAGAAGATAAAGATTGTAAAAGCGAGGGTTATATAAGTAATGCTTGATAAGTACTTTATGCATGTAATTGTAAAAATCCTCAAAGGTACGCTGTGTATATAATCTTCGCATACTACCTGCATTCCAAGAACTGCGTGCCAAAAAATGCAAAACAACAATACAACAAAAAATAAAAGCTCTAGAGGGTGATTAATAAATTTTTCACTAAAAGACAAAGAGCTATCAGTATAAAATGTGCAAGAAAATGAATAGATAAACCAAGGAAACAGGAACAGTAAAATTACCGCAGAAACACGCTGAACCCACCAATGATGTACTGAATTTCCAGACTGACTCATATAAACATAAATAAAAAAGCCATAGTAGAAAGAAGTAGCGTTACTGTCAGCAGTATAGCACTCCTTGAAACGCCAGTAATTTCTAAATTAAGCCCAACATCCCACAATAAATGACGAATACCATTAAGAAAATGATATACAAAACTTATAAAACATAAGACATAAGCTAATTTAGCAACAGGAGTGAATAATAATGCATTTAAGTACCTTACTATAAGTAACTCAGGAAAGTAAACATGTAATATGAAATACCAAGAAAGTATCATTAATAAAAGGAATAGCAAGATACCAGTCAATCTATGCATAATAGAGAAAAAACTAGTAACTTGTACTTTATATATTTGTAAATGTGGAGAAAGAGGTCTATCACTCATAAAATTCCGTTATCGGGAAATTAAAATAAAGTAGAAGTAAAGACAGCAGTATAGCACATAACAACACCATCATTAAAAATGGTAAATTATGTGCAAAGCCTAAGGAGGTAATCCAGCTGCAGATTCCCCTACTGCTACCTTGTTACGACTTCACCCCAGTCACCGATCCCACTTTAAATAACTCCCTCCTTGCGGTTAGGTCGTTAGCTTCGAATGAAACCAATTCCCATGGCGTGACGGGCAGTGTGTACAAGACCCGAGAACGTATTCACCGTGGCGTGCTGATCCACGATTACTAGCGATTCCAACTTCATGCACTCGAGTTGCAGAGTACAATCCGAACTGAGATGGCTTTTAAGGGATTAGCTTAGCCTCGCGACTTTGCAGCCCATTGTAGCCACCATTGTAGCACGTGTGTAGCCCACTCCATAAGGGCCATGATGACTTGACATCATCCCCACCTTCCTCCAGTTTATCACTGGCAGTTTCCTTAAAGTCCCCAGCATTACCTGATGGTAACTAAGGATGAGGGTTGCGCTCGTTGCGGGACTTAACCCAACATCTCACGACACGAGCTGACGACAGCCATGCAACACCTGTGTGAAACCCGGCCGAACCGACCCTATCCCTTCGAATAGGTATAATTTCCATGTCAAGGAGTGGTAAGGTTTTTCGCGTTGCATCGAATTAAACCACATGCTCCACCGCTTGTGCGGGTCCCCGTCAATTCCTTTGAGTTTTAATCTTGCGACCGTAGTCCCCAGGCGGAATGTTTAACGCGTTAGCTGTAATACAGAAAGTAAAACTTCCCATATTTAACATTCATCGTTTACAGCGTGGACTACCAGGGTATCTAATCCTGTTTGCTCCCCACGCCTTCGCGCCTCAGCGTCAGATTTGAACCAGATAGACGCCTTCGCCACTGGTGTTCCTCCTAATATTTACGAATTTCACCTCTACACTAGGAATTCCTCTATCCTCTTTCAATCTCTAGATTAGCAGTTTTAAAAGCAATTCCAAGGTTGAGCCTTGGGATTTCACTTCTAACTTACTAATCCGCCTACGCGCCCTTTACGCCCAATAATTCCGAATAACGCTAGCCCTCTCCGTATTACCGCGGCTGCTGGCACGGAGTTAGCCAGGACTTCTTCTGTGAGTACCGTCATTATCTTCCTCACTAAAAGAGCTTTACAACCCAAAGGCCTTCTTCACTCATGCGGCATGGCTGGATCAGGCTTTCGCCCATTGTCCAATATTCCCCACTGCTGCCTCCCGTAGGAGTCTGGACCGTATCTCAGTTCCAGTGTGGCTGATCATCCTCTCAGATCAGCTATAGATCATTGCCTTGGTAGGCTATTACTCCACCAACTAGCTAATCTAATATAGGCTCATCTAATAGCAATAAATTTTTCCCCCGTAGGGCGTATACGGTATTAGTTGCCGTTTCCAACAATTATTCCGTACTACTAGGTAGATTCCTATACATTACTCACCCGTCTGCCACTAAGTTATACCATAGCAAGCTACAATATAACTCCGTTCGACTTGCATGTGTTAGGCCTGCCGCCAGCGTTCATTCTGAGCCAGGATCAAACTCTCAAATTTAGACTTCAACCTATAAAAGGTTGAGGGTACATCGGATAAATCCGACAAAAAATAATTTAGCTTAATACTGCTGTCTTTATTTCTACTTTAGAAATATTTTAATCTCCAACTATTCAAACAACTTTAAGGATATTATTATGTGATATAATCACTATGTCAATATGTTTTTGCAAATCAAAAGCATTAATGTATAAATATATAACTATTCAGAATATTACCATGAAAAAATACATCTTTCTGCTTGCACTCGCGCCAATGTTAGTTGGCATCACATTATACTTATTGCGCAACATTGATAACACAAAACAATCTATAACTGCAGGTGACAAGTTTTACGAAGTATTATTCTTAAAAAAAGATAATAAGCCGCTGCTAGAAGAAATAGATTCAAATTGGGAGTATTTAGCAAATTTTGAACGCGCATTCAATCATATCTCAGATTCAATGCCAACAGACACAGCATCTATTTATAATGATTTGGCAGATGATAAAGATGCTCCTAATGTTTTGCGTGAGTTAGCACAATATTTAGAAGTAATGAGCTTACTTCACTCCAACGGTGAAAAAATAAATAAAGACAAAATTGATAATTTAGAATCAAGCACAGTGTATCCTTATTCAAGCCAAGAAGCTATCGCTGTAGTAAAGATACATAATAACGACATTAAAGGTGCAACTGAAATATTGCGTTCCCTATTAAATGATAGAAAATGCCCTATCCTAATCAAAGCTAATGCACAAGAATTACTCAGGATATATGGGAGTTAACTCATTGGACTTTTTGCATAGCTTTTGGCAGCGCATCGGATGAAACGAAAAAACTTACTTGACACCCTTCGCCAGCGCCCTTATCATGATAGTGAAGCTATTGTATTTGCTTTCGCCAATCTGCAGATTAAAAGGTAAGG
>NZ_JAPQLN010000095.1:0-8808 GCF_028981745.1 Wolbachia endosymbiont of Drosophila tristis
TTTTTCTTCTACTATATTTTGTAATTTCATAATTCATTTTCTCAAAAATTCCCTGCTTCTTCCATTGCCTGAACTGCTCATACACAGTCTTCCATAGCGGAAAATCATTTGGTAAATACCGCCATTGACACCCTGTACGCAATACATAGAAAATTGCTTCTAATATTTCTCTTTTGCTATACTTTGGCGGCCTTCCTCCTTTCTTGTATGATACTCTGAAGTGTTTTTCTATTCTTGCCCATTCCCTTTCGCTTAGATCTGTTGGATACTTTTTTCTCATCTTTACCCCGTACTAAAATTTCAGATATTATAGCCTTTTACTTGTTTCCGGACAACCTCTGAAGCCTTTTTCATTAATTGCATCATTTTTTGGTGGTTTTTTTTCATGGTTGTTTGGGTCTGACGAAGAAAAGTCTGACACACAACCTTATGATGATTCTTCTTCACCTGGGGTCGATCAATCAGTTGAACAAAATAATGGTGATCATAATGACCAGAGCAATGTGATTTGATAGTGATCTTCTACCGGAAAAGGTGTCATCCCAGTGCTTGACACTGGGATCCAGGAAACTTAATTGCAAGTAATGCATTGGGTTTGGTGAGTATGGGTTTTGCGTTATAGAATGAAGCACTTTTGGTGAATTTGTAAAGAAAACTAGATGCCAGTGTCAAGTGCTGGAATGACATCATCTTGGATGGAAATAACGTCACGTACTGGGATGACAAAGAAGAGTGGGCTTTCATATGGTTATGCAAGAAGTCTACTGAATGTAAACCAGTTTCTCACACACACATTTTACCACATGATCTGCGCTGATATTAAAATGCTCATAGAGTGTTTTATAAGGTGCTGATTCTCCAAAGCTTTTCATGCCAATAAATATACCGTTTGAACCTATATATTTATGCCAACCCATTTCACTTCCGGCTTCAATTGCAACTTTAATGCTGTCATTATTTAATATTGCCGCTTTATATTCATCGCTTTGCTCGTCAAAAAGCCTCCAGCATGGCATAGAAACAATCCTTGTACCTATACCCTTTTCCTGCAATTTCTCCCTTGCTTCAACTGCAATTTCAACCTCGGACCCCGTAGCAAATATCGTCACTTTTAATTCTTTTGAACATTCACACAAAATATATGCACCAAACTTCGATAAATTAGCAGATTGATCGATATCAGAGTAGAACTTGCGCATGTAACTTACGTTTTGCCTTGAGAGCGCAAACAGTGCTGGAGATTCTTTCTTTTCGAGTGCAATGCTAACACACTCCAGAGTTTCAACTGCATCGGCTGGCCTAAAAACATATAGATTTGGTATAGCACGCAAAGAGGCTAAATGCTCTATTGGCTGATGAGTCGGGCCATCTTCTCCCACTCCAATTGAGTCGTGAGTCATGACATACATAACCTGCTGCTTCATCAGAGCTGAAAGACGTATAGCAGGACGACAATAGTCGGAAAATACCAAAAAAGTGCCGCCATAAGGAAGAATCGCGCCGTGAAGTGCCATACCATTCATACATGCTGCCATAGCGTGCTCTCTCACTCCATAGTGGACATAAGAGCCACTATAATTATTGCTATTTATTACCTGCATGTGCTCATATTTAGTGCAATTTGACCCGGTAAGATCAGCAGAACCGCCGATTAATTCCGGCATAGACTCAGTTAAAAGTTCCATTACTCTGCCGAAAGAAGATCGAGTAGCTTCGTTTGGCATTAGCTCACATATTTGTTTCTTCAGGTCAGCTAAAACACCAGCGATATTATCTGGTAGATGTTTATCTAACCGTCTTTGAAGTTCTGCATGATACCCTGTCATCCCAGCATTCTCTTCTGTCATCCCAGTACTCTCTCTTGTCATCCCAGTGCTTGACACTGGGATCCATTCTTTTTCTTCTTTCCTGGATTCCAGCGTCACGCGCTGGAATGACATCGTGTAGTTTTGTTTTGCTCTCTCAACAGTTTTCTTCCAGGCATTTTTCACATCTTCTGGTACATGGAATGGTTCATAATTCCAGTTTAATTTCTCTCTCATCTGTTTTATGTCTTCCTCCGAAAAAGCACCACTGTGAGCAGAGGATGTGCCAGCACGGCTTGAAAATTTTCCGATAATAGTTTTGCAGCAGATCATTGTAGGTTTATCAGACTTTTTTGCTTGCTCTATTGCAAGGGATATGGCATCAAAATCATGGCCATCAATTTTGTCAACATTCCATCCATACGCTAAGAAGCGTTTCTCTACATCGTCAGAACAGGAAAGGCAAGTAGCGCCATCTATAGAAATATCATTATCATCAAAAAGAGCTATAAGCTTATTCAATTTAAGATGCCCAGCAAGTGATGCTGCTTCATGGCTTATTCCTTCCATAAGACAGCCATCCCCTAGCATCACATAAGTGTAGTGATTGATTCTAAACTGCTTTTCAAGTATCGATTCAGCAAGTGCCATGCCAACAGCAGCGGCAAACCCCTGACCGAGCGGGCCTGTTGTTGCCTCTACCCCGGAAGTCAAGCCGAACTCTGGATGACCTGGGGTCTTGGATCCCATTTGTCTGAAGTTTTTTAGCTCATCTACGCTAATATAACCTGTCAAATATAATATTGAGTATAGTAACATTGACCCATGACCGTTTGATAAAACAAAGCGATCTCTATTGAACCATTTAGAATCATCAGGATTATGATTCAGATATTTAGCAAACAAAACAGTTGCAACATCTGCCATGCCAAGTGGCATACCTGGGTGTCCAGAGTTTGCTTTTTGTACTGCATCAATTGATAAAAAACGGATGGCGTTTGCCATAGATTTTAAATGTGAATGATTCATGTGTTAATAGAAAAACTTAAAAATGAAGTATAAAAGATTATATCAGCAAAAACAAGTTGACACTGAGTGCTAAAATCCTTAATAATCTAAAGTTAAATCGTGAGAGTTTTTATATGACAACTGTTATCACTAGAAAGTATAGGATTAGCCGTAGACTTGGTGTAAATTTATGGGGTAGAGCTAAAGACCCAGTAAACAAAAGGAAATACCCTCCAGGTCAACATGGTATTCTTGGATTCAAGAAGTTATCCGACTTTGGTAAGCAGTTTGCTGCGCATAAGAAATTTAAGTTTTACTATGCGATTTCAAGTAAGCAGCTCAGACGTACATTTTTAGATGCTTATAACAGAAAGGGTTATACGGCTGATAATTTTATCGGTATCTTAGAATCGAGATTAAGTTCTGTTTTATACCACTCTGGTCTTGTTCCAACAATTTACTCAGCAAAGCAGCTCATATCTCACAAGCACGTTACAGTTAATGATAAGGTGGTTAACATATCGAGTTATCGAGTGAAGCCAGGTGATATAATAAAAATAAGAGAAAGGGCAGCAAAAATCCCTGTAGTAGTAGAGGCTGAACAAAAACAAGAGCGCAAGGCTCCGGATTATTTAGAAGCAGATAGTAAAGAGCATTCAGTGAAGTATTTGAGGTCACCTCAATATTCTGAGGTTCCTTATTCAGCAGACATGGAAGTCAATTTAGTAGTAGAGTTTTACTCTAGATAGATAAAAAAAGCCCGTGTGGCGGAATCGGTAGACGCAGCGGACTTAAAATCCGTGGGTTTTGCGACCTTGGGAGTTCAAGTCTCCCCATGGGCACCAATTTAACTTAGCAGATAAATACAAAAAAATATGAAATGGCTTGATATAGAAGATATTGTAGAAGCTCTGGAAGAAAAATTTCCAGATGAGAATATAATTAGTATTAGATTCACTGAGCTTAAAAAAAAGGTATTGAGTTTAGAGGAATTTGATGATGATGAAAAACGCTGTAACGAAAAAATACTCGAAGCTATGCAAGCAGCTTGGATTGAGGAAAGATTAACTGCATAGCAATAAACCATACGCAAACGTGATTTCTATTGCAATTTGCATATTGATTATGCTATTTTTTGGATCTAGCCTGGCAAGTTAATAATAATTTAACCAATTACAATTAAAACAGCTATAAGGTTAATTATGAGGCAAAACAAAAATTTTTGAATGGAACGATCTTGACAAGTGCTACGTTGAGATAAGTTTTGCATAAAAATACTGCTTTTACGGTGTGAGGCCAGAGGGTAGAGCCTTTGTAAAGCAGTTAGAAGGTTGTCATCTAAGTAGCGTGACCAGAGCTAGATTCCGCGAACACGCCGCGGAATGACGATTATGGTCATACCGTCACGGTATCTCACAAACATGTAGCAGTAATGACAAAATCTCAAGTTATATGTATACTTTTATATTATCTACTTACTAAAAAAACAGAAAAATGCTCAAACGTAGCGGTCCAAAAAAATTAAAGTCTATAATTGAAAACTATGCATTAAAATGCATGAAAAATAAGATTAGTAAAAATGAAATACGTCTTATTTTAAACTGGCGAAATATAGTAGGGAAAGAAATAGCAGAGTGTACAAAACCGAAAAAGATCTCATATGCACAGAATATAAATTCGGGTGTGTTGCATCTGGTAGTAACAAATGGCAGCAAAGCATTGGAAATTCAGCATATGATTTCTCTTATAATAGAAAAAATTACGATATTTTTTGGTTATAAAGCAGTATATGGTATAAAAATTAAGCAAGAGAGTATTGACTATTTGACTATATAAGGTAATCTAAGTACATAGAATAATTTGGTATATTGAAGTGAGTAGAGTTTGTGAATTAACAAATAGAAAAAAATCTTTTGGTAATAAGGTATCACATTCGAATCGTAAAACAAAGCGTACCTTTCTTTTAAATTTACATAAGGTTACGTTGACAAGTGATATATTGAATAAAAAGTTTAGATTTCGTGTGGCAACAAGAACTTTGAGAACTATAGATTACAAAGGTGATTTAGATGCTTTTTTGCTCAACACAAGAACGATTAAACTAAGTGAGAAAGCGCAGAAGATAAAAAGAAGGTTGAAAAAAGTTTTAGTAAAGCAAGAGGTAGAGTTAGCAGTTTCAGATGCATAGCAAACCTCAATGGCTCAGAGCAAAAGCTCCGACCGGTGAAGTATTCAATGAGACCTTAAACATCGTTAAACTGCATAACTTGCATACAGTGTGCGAAGAGGCTGCATGTCCAAACATTGGTGAATGTTGGAATAAACGTCATGCTACTGTGATGATTCTCGGTTCTGTTTGCACTCGTGCTTGTGCATTTTGCAACGTTGCAACTGGCATTCCTGATAAACTAGATCCTCATGAACCAGAAAATTTAGCAAAAGCAATAAAAAAGTTAAACTTAAAACATGTTGTCATTACTTCCGTTGATCGTGATGATTTGCCAGATGGTGGCGCAAATCAGTTTATACAGTGCATAGAAGAAATTAGAAAGATAACTTCAGAGACAACAATAGAGATTTTAACTCCTGATTTTTTAAATAAGAAAGGAGCATTTGAAGCAATCGCTGTTGCATCACCTGATGTCTATAACCACAATATTGAAACAGTGCCGAGATTGTATGCAAAAATAAGACCACGAGCTCGCTATTTTTATTCACTATATTTGTTGAAGATGGTAAAGCAGATTAATCCTAAAGTTTTCACAAAGTCAGGGCTTATGGTTGGTCTTGGAGAAACAAAAGAGGAAATACTTCAGGTTATGGACGATTTGCGCAGTGCTGAGGTTGATTTTATTACAATTGGTCAATATCTACAACCAACTCCAAAACATGCAAAACTTGATAGGTATGTTACCCCAGAAGAGTTTGAGCATTATAAATACATTGCTTACTCCAAAGGTTTCTTAGTGGTTGCATCAAGCCCACTAACTCGGTCATCATACCACGCTGAAGAAGATTTTAACAGGCTCAAGGCCTGTCGTTGACATTTGTGTTAATTCAAATTAATTTTTACTAATTATAAAGGAGTTTTTACGTAATGTCTACTATAAAAATCGAGAAGAAATCACAATTAGTTAAAGAGGTATTCGATTCCGTGGCAAGTCGCTACGACACCATGAATGATATAATGAGCCTCGGAATGCACAGATTATGGAAAGATAAGATGGTAAATAGTGTGCATTTTACAAAAAACTCTAAGGTTTTAGATGTTGCTGGAGGAACTGGAGATATAGCAATAAGAGTAGTAAGAAAAGAGCCAAGTGCTAAGGTTACAGTATGCGATATAAATCAAAACATGCTAAACAGAGGACGTGATAAAGCTATAAATTCAAACCAAATTAATTTTGATTGGGTATGTGCAAGTGCAGAAAGTTTACCATTTGAAGACTCCGAATTTGATTATTGCACAATAGCTTTTGGCATTCGAAATGTTTCTGACCGCAAGAAGGCTTTAAATGAGGCGCACAGGGTATTAAAACCACATGGGAAATTTATCTGCTTAGAATTTGCCCCTATGCACTATCAAAATGAGATATTTACCAAACTTTATGACTTATATTCATTTAAAGTAATTCCTAAAATTGGCAGCATAGTTGCTAAAGACAAGAGTTCTTATGAATATTTAGTGAGGAGCATTAGAGAGTTTCCAACTCAGGCTGATTTTAAAATGGAAATTGAAGAGGTAGGCTTTAAGAATGTTGAGTTTCATAATATGAGCTATGGAATAGTGGCATTACACATTGGAACAAAATGAATATTAAACTCTGGTATAGAACGCTGGATTATTATCTCATCCTTCCAGTGTTTTTTTTGCTCACTATAAGCTTCATTCTTGTTTATTCAGCAAGCCCTGTAATTGCGCAGCGTCTTTCTCTACCACAGGATTATTTTATACGGCGCCATACAATTTATATAGTCCTGTCACTAATTACCTTGGTGACATTTTCTTTTCTCAACACAAGAACTATACTTAACCTCTCATTCGCAGGTTTCGCTTTATTTACTATTCTAGTAGCAACTGCGATAATACTTGGTATAGAGGTAAAAGGTGCGAAACGATGGTTACATATTGTCAAAATTTCTGTTCAACCATCTGAGTTCGTAAGGCCATTTTTTTCTGTTGTTATAGCTAGTATCTTGGCCAGCGAAATGAAGTTTAAAATACACATATCAATCATAATATTTCTGTTAGTTTTTGTGTTGTTACTTTTGCAACCTGATTTCAGTATGTCTATGCTTTTAACATATTCTTTTATCGGTCAAATGTTTATTGCATGTATACCATTTTTATACTTTCTATGCATAATAGGAATGGCCACAACTGGAACTACAATAGCTTACTTATGCCTCCCACATATAAAGCAAAGGATTTACAATTTTGTCTTTTTTACGCAGCGCGATAACTTTCAAGTCACAAAATCATTAGAAGCATTCAAAAGAGGTCAATTAACTGGAGTTGGACCTGGTGAAGGTAGCGTAAAAGCCTCTCTTCCTGATTGTCATACAGATTTTGTGTTTTCTGTTTTAGCAGAAGAATTTGGTTTGATTACGTGCTTAGCCACATTGATGTTATTTGGCATCATTTCCGCCCGCTTGCTTTACATTGCATATAGGGAAAATGAATTATTTAATCTGTTGGTGATTCTCGGTATCTCAATGCAATTCATCACACAATTCATAATAAACATAGGGGTAACATTGAGTGTTTTTCCTACCACCGGCATAACCCTGCCGTTACTTAGCTATGGTGGTTCTTCTCTTTTATCTTCGAGCATCGCACTTGGCATAATGCTGTCTTTCAGTAGAAACCAAGCTATCGCATTAAAGTTTCGTGAGCGTGTTATGCTTGGAAGGTATATGAACTAAACTTGTACCGCTCACAACTATTATTGGTATCCCTCCAAAATGGGTATCTGTTCAGATGAGTGGCAAAATAAGGTAGACGAGAAAAGCAACTATAGGAACAAATGGGTGTCATGCAAGTAGCTGACACTGGTATCCAGTCCTTTTGCACAGTTCCATCAAAAACGTTGTAAAGCGCTTTCGTGTTTACCAACTTAGTGCCCAATCTGGATCCCAGACTGGGATGACAAAAAAAGGAGCACTGGAATTTTTGTTTCAGCATTAGCCATGCATCTGAACAGATACCAGAAAATATTCCACTGACATGCTGAACAACAAATACATCACTATGTCGTTTATCGCAAAAACTTATATTTTTCGTAACCATTCACACTTAATGCTGCAATTCTTTGATCTCACTCATAGAAAGACCAGTAGTTTGAGCTATAATATTAAAAGAAACACCTGCTTTAAGTAGATTCTTTGCGACTTCAATTTCCCTCTCTTTTCTACCTTCCTCTTTAGCAAGATCAAGTCTGTATTCAAGAATGGCTTCTTCTTTGCGCAGATCCATTATTCTTTCTTCATAAGTTATTAGATCTTTTTCATTCCAGTGAAACTTATCTAATTCATCATATGCTAGCTTTATTATTGGTGATTTTTCCGCAATTTTTCTGAGATCTTCGTCCGTTGTTTCATCTGCATATTTGAAAAAAAATAGCCAACGGTCTACTACACTTTCTAGTTGTTCTTCTCTACTCTTAGGAAATTTTGGCAGCTCTATGAAGATAAATTGAAAATCTTTTAAGTCATGCTCATTGGTTTTTTCATCTCTTATGGTATGGCTAGATATATAGTCAAGCTTATCAGGGAATAAGGTACAATTTGAAATCGCGATAAAGAAAATCTTCTTTAAATCAACGTATTTACCAGATTTATCAGCTTGTCTTGAGTAAGCCTTAGCAGCATAAAGTTGTGCGCGTTTTTCAAAGCCTTTATCACGAGCGAGCTGGTTAGGTAAGGAAGTAGTATTGCTACTACTCCCTCCCTTAGAAACGCAGCATGCAGGTTTTCCCACACTACGCTTGAGCCC
>NZ_JAPQLN010000096.1:0-5922 GCF_028981745.1 Wolbachia endosymbiont of Drosophila tristis
TTTTTCTTCTACTATATTTTGTAATTTCATAATTCATTTTCTCAAAAATTCCCTGCTTCTTCCATTGCCTGAACTGCTCATACACAGTCTTCCATAGCGGAAAATCATTTGGTAAATACCGCCATTGACACCCTGTACGCAATACATAGAAAATTGCTTCTAATATTTCTCTTTTGCTATACTTTGGCGGCCTTCCTCCTTTCTTGTATGATACTCTGAAGTGTTTTTCTATTCTTGCCCATTCCCTTTCGCTTAGATCTGTTGGATACTTTTTTCTCATCTTTACCCCGTACTAAAATTTCAGATATTATAGCCTTTTACTTGTTTCCGGACAAGCTCTAAGAGCTGTCTTGAATTAAAGTGCTTTCATTACCCTAAAGATTTGGTTCTTATAACCTAGTTAGCTCAGTTTTAACGTTAATGTGTGAAGCTCTGAGTTCTGTTGAAGGATTTTCCAGCTGAATATCTAGCTCATTCTGTATGTTCGATAAACAAATTAAAGCTGAATCAAAAATTTCATCACACTGCTTTGCTTCATGTATATCATCAATTATTTCCTCGAATTCTTCCACATCATCCATTTCTTGCGGCGCACTTTTTAATATCGCTTTTATTTGGTTTAAGTTTTGACGAATTTTCTCCTGATATCCAACAATTCTCTCTTGATATATATCAATCATTTTTTGACATGCGTTGCCTCTAAATGGATGTTCTTTTTTCTCTTTTATGTAAGAACTTTGAAAGTCTTTACAGTTAAGGATTGCTTCTCTATGTTTTTTTATGTCATTAATTGCGCTGATTATCGACTTATCTATTTTCTTTAAATTTTCTTCCCGTTCTTCTCTTTTAATTATACTTTTGGATTCATTTTTTATCTGGTTCATTTTGTCATACAGGTTTCTGCATCCTTTGTAAGATGCCATTGGTTGTAACATTCCTTCTTTTACACCTTTATTGTAAAAATTCTTCAACTCATCACTTGATAGTATTGTTATAGCATCTTCCCTTTTACCTTGTGATTTAGGATACTTTTTATTCAATAAACTAACATGATTTAACAAGAAATCTCTAACTAGCCCTTCTTTTTTTACTTCGGATAATCTTTCTAGTGTTTCTATATATTTCAGAGTTTCCGCAAAGAGCTGTCCACCAGATGGAGCAAATCCTTGAAGTGATTTACTCTGTGCTTTACAAAAATCGGTTTGTAAAAAATCTTCAGCTTGTTTTTTTATTACTGAAAGTTCATTAAAGGCTTTTTCTGGATTGATTTTTCTCAAAATACTAATAGCTTTTCTAATCGCTTTTTCTCTCTTTTTATTATCTTGCTTTTCATTTAATATGAGATGTTCAGTTTTGGTAAAAGCATTACCTTGATCACTCTTTGCAATGTTACAAACGATGTTTTTTACAACTTCTTCGGTTGCTGCATAATCTATTTCTTTTGCAAAGCAGTCAACAAATGATTGCCAAACTTTTTTATTAACAAGTTTACTTGTCTTATTTTCAAAATCTTCTATATCTTTGAATCCTAAAATAGTATAGAGATTTTTTTCGATTATTGGTTCGGCATGTTGTTTTGCCACTTTACCTTTGATATTGAATGGAAATTTACTAATCTTAGTTGTACCCACAATATTACCTCAATATTAACGCTATCTATAAAAGTATAAAGATTTAATATTTAATTTTTAATTAATACTAGCACAGCTAACTACGGGAGCATTATGCTAGCATCAATTAACACTTTAACTTCTAACTTGTCATCAGTAATATTGTTTATATAAAAACTATAATTTTTTATGCCTGAACTTGGGAATATATTGCTATTGCTAGCCTGCTTATTGTCTTTGACATATTTGTTTTTACCGCTTAGTTCTTGTCGGTTTATTACCACTGCCATATTTTTTTGTGTATCAGCGTCAATGGCTATTTTGATCTACTGCCACATTACAAATGATTTTTCACTTGAAAACGTATACTACCACTCACACACAACAAAACCTTTGATCTACAAGATTTGTGGTGTTTGGGGAAACAAAGAAGGGTCCATGTTGCTTTGGACCTTAGTGCTTGTCATGTATTTATTACTAATGGATATTTATATACCTTCTGTCATTCCAGTTTCCCCCTCTGTCATCCCAGTCTCTTCTTCTGTCATCCCAGTGTCCAGACACTGGGATCCAGACAATTTAATTGCAAATGAGTACATCAAATGGCAGTGTAATAAAAACTGGATTCCAGTGTCAAGCACTGGAATGACACCAGAACGAACTAATGGTAGTAAATTAAAAAAAATATCTCTTATCACTCATGGGCTGATTTGCTTTTGTTTTTTGCTGTTCACTTTAATTGAATCCAGCCCCTTCACTAAAATGCCAGGCATTGAAACAGATGGATTGGGTTTTAATCCGATATTGCAGGATATAGGCCTTGCTATTCATCCACCGATATTATATTTGGGGTACCTTGGATTTAGCGTTCCTTTTTCGCTCTCTATAGCTGGATTAATTTTAAATACTGAAGGAAATGTTTGGGCTAAAATTGTCAGGCCTTGGGTACTTATTTCTTGGTCGCTGCTCACTTTGGGCATCAGCTTGGGTAGCTGGTGGGCATATCGCGAACTTGGGTGGGGTGGATTTTGGTTTTGGGATCCAGTGGAAAACGTTTCTTTGATGCCGTGGCTAATTGCAGTAGCGCTGACACATTTGTTGCTCGTGGTACGGAATTTCAATGTTTTAAGGAACTTTGCTATTTTACTTACGCTTACAACTTTTATATTGAGTGTGACTGGAACATTTCTAGTCCGCTCAGGAATACTTACCTCAGTGCACACGTTTGCAGATGACCCAAGATATGGACTATATATATTAGCTCTACTTGGTGTAATTACAGTCAGTAGCTTAGTAATATTTGTAGTATTTACGAGAAAAAATCACACGCCTGCGATGTCATTCCAATGCTTGACACTGGAATCCAGAAAGAAACTTGCTACTCAAGTGACAGAGGGTAGAAGATTCTTTTCACGCTTTACGATGATACTGATGAACAATTTATTATTCATCACTGCCTTTTTCATCGTGTTCGTTGGCACTTTATACCCTACAGTGCTTGAGTATTTAACCGGTGAATTAATTTCAGTTGGAGCACCATATTACAATTCTTTATTTAACTCTATTGCACTAGCTATTCTAGTGCTCACCATGATCGGGCAATACTGCAGTTGGCAGGGAAATAGTCTATTGCCAATATTCCGTGAATATAGATTTTCATTCTGCAGTGCTGCAGCTATTTTGCCGTTTATCTTTCACATGGAGCTAATAATTGTGCTATCAATTACTATCTCCATAGCATTATTAATCTTTGTTTTAGAAGCATACAGTAAAAGAATTCGTTTATTTAAGGTAGCATTTGGTGAATCAATTTTATTAGCAAGAAGAGTTTCTAAGTCCTACTATGCAATGATGCTTGCTCATGCTGGAGTGGCAATTCTAGTGCTTGGTATAGCTTATTCAGTTGGTTGGCAGGAGAAAAAAGAAAATTACTTAAAAATAGGGGATAGCATAACAGTCAATAAATTTAAAGTTACTTTACGCAATATTGAGCTAATAAAAGAAAAAAATTTCCATGCAGTGAGGGGTACAATGGATATCAGGAATTTGCTGAATAATAAGATATTAGGTGAAGTAACTCCTGAATATAGATTTTACCTTGCGGAAGGTCAGAAAAATGTTGAAAGCAGTATCTACCACAATTTGCTTTCTGATATTTATGTTGTAATTGGAGAGATTGATAAGAGTAAGAGCAAAATCGCAGCCAAAGTGCACTATAAACCTGGAATGTCTATAATCTGGCTTGGATCCTTTCTTATCGCTTTTGGTTCGCTCCTTGCTGCTTTTCCTTTTAGTGGACGAGCAAGGATTGTCTAGCTGTCGTGGATTTATTAACAACGCTCCTAGGTCCAGAGTGCAACGTATGAGAAATTACCGAGCTATAGATACTGATTTGCAAAGGTTAGAACCAAAGAAAGTTATATTTTTTTATTGACAGACCTATATATTACGATATTCACTAAGGGATTAGTGAGTAATGGTTATACAATATGAATGGTGGGGTATCAGGCAAGGAAAAAGTTATACGCACTCCTTTCGATTTTAAGGAGCCTTACAGCGATTGGCGTCAAATTTTTAAACGTCCTAATCAACAGTATAACCCTTCCAACTATGATTCGTCGAGCGAAATAAATGAACACGATATAGAAACTCAAAAGATTGAAGAAGGTGATGGCCATGATTCAGGTATTAGTTCCGATGATGAGGATGACCGGACAACTTATACAGCAGTACAATTAACTAATGATTCTCTTGATAGCGCCGGACAGATAAAACCTGTCAAACCAAAAAGAAACTTCCTAGCTGAGTGTATGGCAAATTTTATATATAATTTTGTAGAGAAGAGCTTTTTGCAGTTATAGCCGAACTATGCAATGGTGCCTTAAGTGCCCGTGGGATAGCGTGGCTTTGGAGGAACGGTCAAACCACTGATGGGGCCTTTTGGGCTACCTCGATTAGAAGAATGTATAACTCAACCGTCCCAAGCTTAAGCACTTCTCAACTATGGATTATTATATAATGGAGATTAAAAAATGGCAAAGGTCAAAAGTAAATTAGAGATAACGAATCCTAATGCAGCAGGAATCGATGTTGGCTCGGCTGTACATTATGTATGTGTACCCGAAGGAAGCGATGAACAACGTATACAAAAATTTAGCTGCTTTACGGAAGATCTCTATAACATAGCAAAATGGTTGAAAAAATGTAAAGTTAATACAGTAGCCATGGAGTCAACAGGAGTGTACTGGATTCCTTTGTTTCAAGTACTTGAATCACACGGATTTGAAGTAAAACTGGTAAACGCAAAACATGTTAAAAATGTACCTGGGAGAAAATCAGATGTGCAAGATTGTCAATGGATTCAACAACTACACAGTTACGGGTTACTCCAAGGGTCATTTAGGCCAGATGATCAAATGTGTGTATTGCGTAGTTATGTTCGGCAACGTAAAAATTTAATTGAAAATGCTTCTACACATACTTTGCGTATGCAAAAAGCGCTAACACAAATGAATATTCAACTACATAGAGTTATAAGCGATACAACTGGTGTAACTGGAATGCAAATTATTAAAGCAATAATAGATGGTGAGAGTAATCCTGAAAAATTGGCTGAACTAAGAGATGGACGAATAAAAAGTGATAAATCTGTTATTGCAAAAGCATTAGCAGGAAACTATAGGAAAGAACACCTATTTACATTAAAGCAAGAATTTGAGCTATATAATATTTATCAGGAAAAAGTAGCAGAATGTGACAGGAGCATTGAAGAATATTATAAAACATTTGAGACAAAGTCTGATGAGAGTAAAAAGTTAGGTGAAGAGAAAAATAAGTATAGAAAAAGTAAACCAAACTTTGCTTTGCATGAAGAATTATATCGAGTAACTGGCATAGATTTTACCAAAATTCCTGGATTGGATATACTAACTGTACAAACTATCATTTCGGAAGTTGGTGTGAACTATAATAAGAGGTTGTCCGGAAACAAGTAAAAGGCTATAATATCTGAAATTTTAGTACGGGGTAAAGATGAGAAAAAAGTATCCAACAGATCTAAGCGAAAGGGAATGGGCAAGAATAGAAAAACACTTCAGAGTATCATACAAGAAAGGAGGAAGGCCGCCAAAGTATAGCAAAAGAGAAATATTAGAAGCAATTTTCTATGTATTGCGTACAGGGTGTCAATGGCGGTATTTACCAAATGATTTTCCGCTATGGAAGACTGTGTATGAGCAGTTCAGGCAATGGAAGAAGCAGGGAATTTTTGAGAAAATGAATTATGAAATTACAAAATATAGTAGAAGAAAAA
>NZ_JAPQLN010000097.1:0-1611 GCF_028981745.1 Wolbachia endosymbiont of Drosophila tristis
TTTTTCTTCTACTATATTTTGTAATTTCATAATTCATTTTCTCAAAAATTCCCTGCTTCTTCCATTGCCTGAACTGCTCATACACAGTCTTCCATAGCGGAAAATCATTTGGTAAATACCGCCATTGACACCCTGTACGCAATACATAGAAAATTGCTTCTAATATTTCTCTTTTGCTATACTTTGGCGGCCTTCCTCCTTTCTTGTATGATACTCTGAAGTGTTTTTCTATTCTTGCCCATTCCCTTTCGCTTAGATCTGTTGGATACTTTTTTCTCATCTTTACCCCGTACTAAAATTTCAGATATTATAGCCTTTTACTTGTTTCCGGACAACCTCTAAAGACAGGTTCTGTAGAAAAAGAAGAAATAAATGACTTTCTAGAATGGCCAACCAGAACTTTGCAGCCAAAATTTTGTAACGTTTCTATACTGCGTAAAATCTGGATATTCTGGTACATAGATTTGCCAAAACCAATACCAGGATCAATAATGATCGAGCTTTGATCAAAACCTAGAGCTAGTAATCTATTAATGTTCCTTTCTGCCCAATTATTTATGGTATCAATTGGATCAATGTCACTTGGGATAATGTTGTCACTATGTGGTGGTATGGAGAGTGAATGCATAATAACGATACTACATCCACTGCTAGCAATCGCTTTTAAGGTATTATCATCTAGATCTCCCTTCTGATCGTTTACCCAGGCAATGTTGTAGTGCTCCAAAACATTCAAAATAACATCTGGCCAGAAACTATCAATGCTGACTTTAATGTCACCAACTTTCATATACTGATTGAGATTATCAAGCACTGGTTTTAAGCGTGCATATTCTGCTTTTGGAGTTTGTATTGAGGAGCCAGGTCTTGTTGATTGAGCACCAAGTTCAACTATGCTTGCACCATCTGATAACAGCCGCAGTGCCTGCTTGGTTGCTTGATCTGCATCATAATAAAGACCACCATCTGAAAATGAATCAGGAGTAATATTGACAATACCTACAAGCTCTGGTGAAAGCGTAAAACTCCTTAAAAAGCAATCCTTAATGTTAGGGTTAACAGTACCAAACGTTTTGTTAACTACTGCCATAGGGTTCAGCATTGTCATCAAGTGAAGCAAAAATGGTCTGTTTATCAATTCTGGGTGAGGAATCTTAAGGTAGGGTGTATCAAGTGTCAGGTCATCCCATAACAAAATATCCAAATCAATAACGCGAGGTGCCCATTTTTCATAGACCTGCAGACGGCCAATGTCACATTCAATTTGTTTAAGAGGTTGTCCGGAAACAAGTAAAAGGCTATAATATCTGAAATTTTAGTACGGGGTAAAGATGAGAAAAAAGTATCCAACAGATCTAAGCGAAAGGGAATGGGCAAGAATAGAAAAACACTTCAGAGTATCATACAAGAAAGGAGGAAGGCCGCCAAAGTATAGCAAAAGAGAAATATTAGAAGCAATTTTCTATGTATTGCGTACAGGGTGTCAATGGCGGTATTTACCAAATGATTTTCCGCTATGGAAGACTGTGTATGAGCAGTTCAGGCAATGGAAGAAGCAGGGAATTTTTGAGAAAATGAATTATGAAATTACAAAATATAGTAGAAGAAAAA
>NZ_JAPQLN010000098.1:0-6440 GCF_028981745.1 Wolbachia endosymbiont of Drosophila tristis
TTTTTCTTCTACTATATTTTGTAATTTCATAATTCATTTTCTCAAAAATTCCCTGCTTCTTCCATTGCCTGAACTGCTCATACACAGTCTTCCATAGCGGAAAATCATTTGGTAAATACCGCCATTGACACCCTGTACGCAATACATAGAAAATTGCTTCTAATATTTCTCTTTTGCTATACTTTGGCGGCCTTCCTCCTTTCTTGTATGATACTCTGAAGTGTTTTTCTATTCTTGCCCATTCCCTTTCGCTTAGATCTGTTGGATACTTTTTTCTCATCTTTACCCCGTACTAAAATTTCAGATATTATAGCCTTTTACTTGTTTCCGGACAACCTCTAAGTACAATACAAGCATCTGGATTGACAGCACTGCGTAGCTTTTCAAGAGTCTTTTGCAGAAAAAACAGCATAGCACTATTGTCATTTTCATTTCCATATTCACTGCTAAAGATGTTACGTAATGGATCTATGGCCAAAACATCAGGTTTAAAGCGTTCATTTACAATCTCCTTAATTTCACTTATTTCATCATGATTAAATGATAAGTGCACTTTTGGCGTAATGATTAAGTTGTTAGCAGCTACATTCAAAAGTTCATTATCAAGTTGTTGCAAACGTTCTTTCATATATTCATATTCAATTTCAGTTTGCATGTAGAAGATTTTCAAAGGTCTATTTGGTGTCATACCGAGAAATGATCTACCAGCAGCCATGTAAACAAGCCAAGAGATCAAAAAGTCGCTTTTGCCAATCTTAGGAGGGCCACCAAATACTAACAAACCTCTTTTAGTTAGAATTCTTGGTGAGATTATATCCTCTGGTATTGGCGATCGATCGTCCAAGTATTCTTTCACACTGAAAAAAGGAATTTTTTGACCAATAGTTAAAAAGTTTTGTAGCATATAATAACCTCCTATATGTTGGGCGTGACAGGTTGAATTGCAAAAGCTTTAGTTTTAATTTTTGTAAGAAGTTTTCCTAGATGCGGTTCTTCAACCATATTAAGGCAACCACTTCGATCTTTAGCAGGATATCCCCAAGAATTAATCGTCTGACAGACAAATGAACGAACCTCTGTACTATCATCTTTCTTGATTCCAACCATACTGATTACCTCATCAACAATACCTGGAATTTCACTTGCAGTTTTAGCTCCTTCACATTGAGGTAGCCAAGTTGAGCGATTGAAATCATCGAGGTATTGTCCAAGAGTTCCAACTGTAATGATGTCTTTATTTGGAATATGTTGAAACTGATTGAGCCAAGCCATCATTTCTTGAGCAAGTAACCCGTAAGCAGCTCTCATATCTTGTTTTCCTGATCTTTCAGAAAAAGCTTCAGGTTGCATTTTTGCCCATAAAAGACATAAACGCGAGGCTACTGTAATACTATCGATAAAAACACATCGATACTTGAGAAACTCCGAAGCAAGCTCTTTGTATTTACTGGATACATGCTCATAGTGTCTTTGGCTATATGCTGAGTCAGATTTTAACGCAGGATTAGGACCACCTATGAGACATGCAATATCTCTTGCCTCATTCCAAGTACGAATACTTACAGAATCCCCTTGCCAATCTTGAACAGCAAGTAAACCTGCCTCAAAATCAAGACAAAGTGTTGGTTCATTTATGGTCTTTAAGAGACTAGTTTTACCTATACCATAAGGACCAAAGATGACCATTTTTATACCTGTTTGAACTTTTAGCCGTTCATTGCTGTTCATTATTTTCATTTTTCTCCCAGTACCTAAATATATATGTACGATGACCTAGGCAATTCGTCCGCAATTTGCAAAAAAAAATTTTTGAGCAAATATAATCGAGAGCTTATAACTTCTCTAAAACTGAGAATTTATCGCGTATTCGTTCTAGTGTGCGATAGATAGTTGTCTTTGGTATTTTGGTTATTACAGAAACTTCAGTAATAGTAAATACCTTAAGTAATTGACATAAATTACTATCTTTTTCAGACAAAGTTGAAATTATATTATTTATATCAGTGCGAATTATCGCTTCGATTTCCGAGTTCCTATGATCTGGAATATCGTCGTTTATATCATCAAAAGTTATATTACGTTTTAGACACAACTGATTGCGTAACATATTGCGAGCACAATAATTAGCTAATCTAGCAACGAAAGTACTAAAACTACTTCTTTTCTCATCGTGCTGGTTAAGATATTGCCAAACCTGACAAAAAAGCTCTTGTTCTATATCTTCGAGACTTTCGTTAATAAAACAGCTTTTGGATTTAAGGCGCGAAGCTTGAAATCTCACATGTTTAACAATTGTAGAATCGATTCCTTGATAAGAATTCTTCATAAAAACTCCAAAAGTTTCATGAATAGAGATTTTTACCAAGACTTTGTATGACTAATTTATTATAAAAAAGTAGTAATAATTTTTTTATCTAAAAGAATAAAATCTTTAAAAGTTAAAATAAGATTTAAACGTTTTGATACACTACTGAAGCTACTTTTTCATAGGTAAAAAACTACCAATTTCGTACCTAATTTCTGAGTTACTAATTAGTATTTCAGAAAGCAGTGATCGTTAAGTTATTGATAATATTGTCTTTTTTATGTTCTATTCCTAAAAGCCGTTTCTAAAGTTAAGTGGCTAAAATCGGCCAGTGAAGAGGATTTACGGATTACTGAAGTCTTATATATATTATATATATATTTAAATACAGGTAAAATATAATATATGATAATATAATAATATAAATATTGGCGTAATATAAGTTATGTAAAATAGTTATTAAGATAAGTAAAGATGAAAAAAACTCAAATGGCAGGATATGAAATTTTTTTTAATTTTTTTTCAAAATTGCGGACGAATTTGCGAGTCATCGTACATATATATTATACAGGGCATTGAACTTTAATTACACAAAGGAGTTTTTGTACGTCAATCTTAACGCTAGATCTCGGCAAGCAAACCGGCTGGGCAATTCTAACAGATGGAGTAATTGAAAGTGGAAGCAAAAGCTTTCATGGTAGCCGTTTCAGTGGAGGTGGAATGTGTTTTTTAAGTTTTCACAATTGGCTTAATTCTTTGAAACATGAGTTCACTGCAGTGTATTTTGAGGAAGTAAGAAGACATCTAGGAACTGATGCAGCGCATTGCTATGGCGGTTTTCTCGCAGTTCTGTCTGCTTGGTGTGAAGAGAACAATATTCCCTACCAAGGTGTTAATGTTAAAACTATAAAACGCTTTATAACAGGCAAAGGCAATGCAAGTAAGAGTGAAGTTATTGAAGCGATACGTGAAAAAAGTTTTTCACCTAGAGATGATAATGAGGCCGATGCTTTGGCATTAATGTTCTATATTAGTAAAGATATTAATAAGACAAAAAACCCATGAAAAGTGGGTCCTTTCGGCCATAATGGCGGGTTTGGTGGGTTCGACCCCAGGCCTTCTCTAGCGTCAGATATATTTTAAATATTAACTTTTTAATTATTAAGATATGAATTTAGCAATCCACTACTATCCTACTCGAAACCTAGTTGAATATGAGCGTAACCCACGTAAAAATGACGATGTGGTCAACAGAATGTGTGCTTCTATTCGAGAATTTGGCTTTCGTATACCAATAGTTGCAAAAAGTGATGGCACTGTGGTTGATGGTCATTTAAGACTTAAAGCAGCAAGAAAACTTGGTATGGAAAGTATACCAGTGGTCTTAAGTGATAATTTAAATGAACCACAAACTAAAGCTTTTCGATTACTGGCAAATCAATCAGCTAATTGGGCAAAGTGGGATGATGAGCTTTTGAAAGTAGAAATTCAAGAGTTAGAAGATTTACAGTTTGATCTTAAAATGACTGGATTTGAATTAGAAAAAGTTCAACATTTCCTTGATGATTTAGATAGTGAAAAAGAAGATTTTTCTGACTTGGTTGGTGATGACAAAAAGGTAGAAATAACAAAACCAGGTGATCTATGGATTTTAGGTGATCATCGAATCTATTGTGGTGATAGCTCTGTAGTTGAATCATATAAAGCGCTGTTAGATGATAAAATGGCAGACATTACTGTTTGTGATCCTCCATATAACGTTGATTATGGTAGCAGTCAAGAAAGAGAGGATAAAAAGATACTAAACGATAATCAAGGTGAAAAGTATGAGCTTTTTCTCTATGATATTTGTACTCATATTTTAGCATATACTAAAGGTGCAATTTACATCTGTGCATCATCATCAGAGTTTTCAACGTTGCAAAAAGCATTTGAGGAAGCGGGAGGAAAATGGTCAACTTTTATCATTTGGGCGAAGAATCACTTTACGCTAGGAAGATCAGATTATCAAAGACAATACGAAGCAATGCTTTATGGATGGAAAAGCGGCAATAAACGTGAGTGGCATGGCGGTAGAAATCAAAGTGATCTGTGGTTTTATGATAAGCCAATACATAACTCACTGCACCCAACAATGAAGCCAGTAGAGCTAATGGAGAGAGCAATAGTAAACAGCAGCAGATCAGGAGACATAGTACTTGATCCATTTAGCGGTTCTGGAAGTACACTGATTGCATGTGAGAGAACAGGAAGAATTTGTAGGACAATAGAGCTAGATTCAAAATTTGTAGATGTAACCATAAAACGTTGGCAAGTGTACACAGGTAGGGAAGCAATTCTTTCTGGTGCTGGTAAAACTTTTTCAGAGATTCAAGAAGAAAAACAGTAAGAAAAAAGTGGAAAAGATAACGCAAACAGAAATTTAGTAAGCCTTGGTAGTTGTAATATTAATTTACTGGTATATACCGTATTTTAATGAGTTTAGCGTAACAAATAACTTTGGATTAAATGTGGTGTACTTAATGAATCAAGAAAAGACGTTAGCTGGAGTAGTAACGTCGCAAACAAATAATGAAGCATCGTTTTCTGAAGAAGTAGAAAATAATGTTTCAAATTCTACACTATCTGTTAAGGAGAGAATTGAATTGTTTGAAAAAGGTACGAAGCAAGAACCTGACCTGAACACTGAATGCAAACTAGCTTCTTTAAATGTGATTAGCAATAGTAGCGATAGCAGTATTACAGCAAAAATAGACGAAGCAGGTGCTGATTTTTCAGTGAGTTGTTCTTCTTTAGTATTTGATGATGGTAAAGACATAGAGGACGAATTTAATGCAGTTTGTGAGGCAAATGGAATAGAATATAACCGTCCGTATTCTCTTGATCAGCTTGAGGCAGCATCCAACACATCTTCCAACCCCAAAATAGACAATACAAAAGAAATGCAAAAAGAGGAAGAGGATAAAGAATTAGGAGATAAACCAAAGCCGTTACCTAGGAATGGAATGTTGGAGAAGGACAATATTAGAAATGTAGCTCCACCTTCACCTAGAACAGCAGAAAATCATCGGTTGAGTATTATTCAGGATATTGCACCACCAAAGCTACCACATTCTTCTTTCCAATTAAATGGAGAAAAATGTGATGAGCAAGAAGCTATAGGAGAACCTATGTATGCAACTATAGACAAAAATAAAAAATTCTCGAAAAGAGGTTTAGATGGTGAAATAAACGATCAAAGTCCGGAGATGGAAAAGTCAAATTCTGAAGAAACATCAATTAAGAAAGGATCAGAAGATATAATTGGTGAACCTGTAGATCTGAATACAAAATTTTTAAAAAAGAGTTTGGAAGGAAGTGATAGTGGAATAGACAATAGAAGTGCAGAGATGACAAGATCAAATTCTCAAGTAACAGAAATGAGTGAGTTTTGTGGCAGTCAAGGATGGGAGAATATGTCATTAAATCATGATAGTCCAGTTACACTTTCAACTAGCTCATCAGAAAAAAGTGATAATGAAGAAACCCCGTTAATTAAAAAAGAAAAGAAAACAAATAGAATTTTGCCAAGAGTAAAATATGCAGTGCAGCAGAAGGAATTTGTAATTTTCGGTATAGCTGCTGTTGCACTTAGCGCTTCTGCAGCTTTGGTATATCTACAGGATAAAGGACAATTTATTGCATTTTTTGCAAACAGCCCTCTCTATATTACTATGCCAATGATAGCAATTACTTCATTGCTTGCAATTAGCACAATATTTTGTGGAATAAAGCAATTTAGAGATACTGAAGAGTGTCAAATAGGAGGAAAGAATGCGAATGAAACTTTGAATCAGGTGCTAAAGTATCAACCAAAAGATAAAGTAATAAAATCATTCAAACTTGAATACAGCAATGGTACTCATTCACATTTTACACTTAGAGGTTGTCCGGAAACAAGTAAATTCAAGCATATTCCCTCTTTAACATAACCCTACTCATAGCTAGGTATATGAAATTCTCAGTGGATGTTGTGAGTAAATCATACTCCTTCGATAGCCTTCTATTCCTATTAACCCAAGCAAAAGTCCTTTCTACAACCCATCTTCTTGGCTGTACTTTAAACCCTTGTTCTCTTGTTGGTAGTAGCTCAGGT
>NZ_JAPQLN010000099.1:0-11672 GCF_028981745.1 Wolbachia endosymbiont of Drosophila tristis
TTTTTCTTCTACTATATTTTGTAATTTCATAATTCATTTTCTCAAAAATTCCCTGCTTCTTCCATTGCCTGAACTGCTCATACACAGTCTTCCATAGCGGAAAATCATTTGGTAAATACCGCCATTGACACCCTGTACGCAATACATAGAAAATTGCTTCTAATATTTCTCTTTTGCTATACTTTGGCGGCCTTCCTCCTTTCTTGTATGATACTCTGAAGTGTTTTTCTATTCTTGCCCATTCCCTTTCGCTTAGATCTGTTGGATACTTTTTTCTCATCTTTACCCCGTACTAAAATTTCAGATATTATAGCCTTTTACTTGTTTCCGGACAACCTCTCATGTTTCTACTATGTTGATCATAAGCAAAAACTGATCTTAATACTTTAAACGGTGGAGGATTGATGATGCACTTACCACACGTATAAATATTGTCTGAGATTACTACGCCACAAACATTGCAGTAATGCTTAGTTAGAAAATTGATTTTTTTGTTGCATTCACTACACAGATTAAGATTTTCATCAATGATACATTCGCAACTTACGCATACGCTTGGAAATATGAGATTTGTAGCTTTTTTTAGTAAGAGAAGGTTCACAACTCATTAAATATATTATAAAATAATTTATATAGTATAGCTAAAGTAACTTAAGCTTACACTCTTTCACTTTTTATTCCATTTCAATATAGTTCAAACTGAGCCACTGCTGGGTGCTGTAGCTAGTGCAAGTCAGGTTTTCCTACGTCATACCGCCGCGGTATCTCTAGATCCCGCTAACAAGCAGCGGGATGACGAATTTGTCGTTTATCAAATCGTCGGTAAACCTAAGTCACTTTAGTTATAGTATCAAACATAAAGGTTGCAATATTATGTTGGCTGCTAAAATAGCACCAAGTGCACACAATGAATACACTTTCTCTGCCCTGTGACCCACGTTTATCATTATCTTGATAATACTTGTTATAATTGTCTTTACTCTCAACTCCACAAATTACATCTTTCACAGGTCCTAGCACATTATCAACGTAACGTACAGATTTATAGAAACTATTTTCTGGAACTAGTGTGTTATCTTCTGCTTTCTTAGCAGGTACAACTCCATATTCAACGTACCTTCTAAAGTATCGATATACTGACATTCTTATCTCCAAATCATAAATATGCAACCTAGCCTAATATAATTAAGAAATAGTTTATAATAAATACGTTTTAAGATACCTGCCTGTAACACTTTCTGGAATTTTTACCACTTCTTCTGGAGTTCCAGTAGCAATCACTTCTCCGCCTTTTATTCCGCCCTCTGGTCCGATGTCTATTATATAATCTGCAGTTTTTATAACGTGCAAATTGTGCTCGATAACTATAACAGTGTTTCCCAGATTGACTAATCTATGGAGTATTTTTAGTAAGTTATTTATATCTTCAAAGTGTAATCCAGTTGTTGGCTCATCAAGAATATACAATGTTCTTCCGGTAAATCGTTTTGATAGCTCTTTGGACAGCTTTATTCGTTGTGCTTCACCCCCAGACAACGTTGTTGACGACTGTCCGAGTTTTATATAGCCAAGCCCTACTTCCTGCAAAGAAACCAACTTTTCTTTTACCATTGGAAGGTTTTCAAAAAAATCACAAGCCTGATCTATCGTCATATCAAGCACATCAGAGATTGATTTTTCTTTATAAGTAACTTCCAATGTTTCCCGATTATACCTTCGCCCTTTACATTGCTCACACTTCACATAAACGTCCGGTAGAAAATGCATCTCTATCTTTAAGTGCCCATCACCTTTACAAGCCTCACACCTTCCCCCTCTGGTATTAAATGAAAACCGGCCTATATTATATCCCCTTGCTTTTGACTCCGAAAGACCTGCAAACCAATTTCTTATATGAGTGAACATACCAACATATGTTGCTGGATTTGACGCAGGAGTTCTACCAATTGGCGACTGATCAACTTCTATAACTTTATCTATATATTCAAGGCCTTCTATTCTATCACACTGACCATACCTTGCAGACGAATGATGTATCTTATGTGCTGAATATTTATATAACGTTTCTATGACTAAACTTGATTTTCCCCCTCCTGATATTCCAGTAACACAAATAAGATTCCCTATAGGAAATTTAACGTTTACATTTTTTAAATTATTTTCACATGCATTTATTACTTTTATGAACTGAGTTGCTTGCTTTCTTCTCCTTGGAATTAAAATTTTTTTCTCTCCACTCAAATATTGCCCTGTTATGCTCCCTGAATTTCTTTGCACCTGGTCTGGTGTTCCTTCTGCAACAACTTTTCCACCATTTACGCCAGCTCCAGGACCAATATCAATCGCATAATCAGCAGCCATTATTGTATCTTCATCATGCTCAACAACGATTACAGTGTTACCCATGTCTCTTAAGTTTTTTAGTGTGGCAATTAACCGATCATTATCACATTGATGAAGGCCAATCGAGGGTTCATCAAGAACATATAAAACCCCCGTTAATCCTGAGCCAATTTGCGAAGCAAGTCTGATCCTCTGACTCTCACCGCCAGAGAGAGTGCTAGATTCTCGATCAAGCGTTAGGTAATTCAACCCTAGATTCTTTAAAAATGTTAGCCTCTTGATTATTTCACTTAGTATTTTATTTGAGATTTGCTTCTGTTGTTCTGTGAGCTTGTCTGGCAAATTTTCAAACCACTTAAGGGATTCATCGATACTAAGCCCTGATATTTCACCTATATGTTTGCTATCAATTTTTACTGTAAGCGCTTCTTTTCTCAATCTATAGCCAGTGCATTCTCTGCAGTGAGTGACAGAGCAATATCGCTCAACAAGTGTTTCATCATAATCCATCTGGTTCTCCAAGATACTGATCAAACCTTGAAATTTATTAGAGCCAAAGAGTATCATATCTTTTACTTCTTGATCTATGTTCTTCCACGGAATATCAAGGTTAAATTTGTAGTTTTCAGCCAGTGATAGAATTGCACTTTTTAGAAATCCATAACCTGTGTGCACTTGGCGGAACATTGATCCCACTGGCTTTAAAGCACCCTCAGATATTGAAAGAGTTTCATCCGGTACTATTAGCTTTATATCAACACTTAGTTTTTTACCAAGCCCATTACACGAACCACATGCACCGTAAGGGCTGTTAAAAGAAAATAATCTTGGTTCTATTTCCTCAAGAGTGAAACCAGACTCGGGGCATGCAAAATTCTCTGAAAAAGTCAGAATTTGACCATTTTTATACTCGGAATTATGGTTGTCAGGTAGGTTTACTATTTCTACATACATTAGACCATTACCAAGTTTTAGTGCGGATTCTATACTACTTGGCAGTCGATTTCCTATATCGCCCAATATTGATATTCTATCTGCAACCACAAAAACGTCGTGTTTCTTGTTCTTATCGAGTTTAGGCAAGTCATCTACATTGTACACTTCACCATCTATTTTGAACCTTACGTAACCTTGTCTTTTAATTTCCAATATCTCTTTAAGATGTTCTCCCTTTCTACCACGCACAACAGGGGCAAGTATATATATCTTAGTTTCTAAAGGTAACGCAATTATAGTGTCTACAATTTGAGACACCGTTTGTTTTGTTATTGGTAATCCAGTTGCAGGTGAATAAGGAACTCCTATTCGTGCATATACTAAGCGCAAGTAATCGTAAATTTCGGTAACAGTTCCAACTGTTGACCTTGGATTTTTTGAGATCGATTTCTGGTTGATAGATATTGCAGGAGAGAGACCTGTAATCGACTCAACATCTGGTTTATCCTGAATGTTGAGAAATTGACGCGCGTAAGCTGACAGGCTTTCAACGTACCGGCGTTGGCCTTCTGCATAAATCGTATCAAATGCAAGGCTAGACTTGCCAGAACCACTTAGCCCAGTTATAACAACTAGCTTATTTTTCGGTATATTGACGTCTACACCTTGCAGATTATGTTCCCTTGCGCCCTTAACTCTGATAAAATCGTCCATATTATACCATATAACGTATTAACCATTATAGCCTCAAAATACGTGAATTTATAGTGATATATTGATTTTCTATTGATTTTTTCAACTGTTACGGAAAATTAGGCAGCGTTTGATAAATCGTCATTCCGCTACTTGTTAGCGGCTGAGATACCGCGACGGTATGACGGTTAAGTAGGCCAGTGCCCCTATGATGTCATCCCAGTGTCAAGCACATAGCTGTACGAACGTTGTAGTTTAGGAGCAATTCCCACCAGTGGGCCAGTGCCCAGACACTGGTTCTATGCAACTTAATTAAAAACGTTTGTTTTAGCGTAAGACAACTACCTTTAGCTCATCAGCTCAGTTATAAGCAAAATTTCTGGATTCCAGACTGGAATGACACCATTTGCTGTGCAATTTACCTTCAAAAATGAATGTTCGTACAGCTATGTGTCAAGCACTGGGATGACACCATTCTTTTTTCTGGATTCCAGACTGGAATGACACCCCCCTGATAGGCTCAAATCATAATGTTTGTACAGTTGTGGGTTTAGGCTACCTATAAATTCTAAACTGTTGTTACGCACCAAATACACCCCTAGGACCCAAAGTCAGTTTAGCTATATCAGAAAACAGGTTATGTGGAAATCTTAAAATACTTCTTGTTTGCCAAGCAAAATAAATACATTCCTACAAACAAACAGATGCTCAATACTGACGCATAAGAAAACTTAAAAATTAAGTCTCTAGTATATATTGATAGGCATTTACCTGCAGAAAATTTGTATAGTAATCCAACACATACAACGGCACTATCAACCACTGATGCTATAATTAAAGTAATGAAATTTGCCATATGAAAATTCAACTTGGACTTCAATTTTTCAAAAATAATTATGCTTGAGAGAAGAGATACTAAAATTGCAGTATATGAAATCAATATCATCAAATTAAAACTTTGCCATTTAAAAACACAACATAGCGCTGTACACACTATTAAGTTGTACGTAGCTTTGCTTCTGCCATAAAATTCAACCATTGAATTTACAACTAAAGCAGCTCCCACAAATAAGGCAGCACATATCATCAATTTATTTGAAGTGTTGAGTAAAGAAAGACTGATAAACAGGAGTATCGATAAAATAGACATAATTACCTACCCAAAATTAATAACATACATTCATTCTAAATAAACATTACATATAGTAAAAGAGTTATTTAGCATAATAAGAAAAATATTTTATATTAGCATGCCACATCTTTCAGATCTACTTTTAAAACATCCTTTATGTTTAGCACCTTTTTCTCTGTTACTTTGCCAATACATGAATAAACTGCACCTTCAAACAATTCTTCAAACCTCTTCTGATTTTGTGGTGCAATAGTAACCAAAATTCTACTTTGCGATTCAGAAAACATTATTATCTTGTTTATTATGTCTGTATTTTGTATTTTTCCTATTGGCACTAGTGAAAGATCGATTTCAGCACCAAGGTCTCCTGCAATTAGCGATTTTGCCAGAGCAATAACTAATCCGCCTAAGTTTGGTGCAATTGCAGAGGCAATTATGCCATCTTTTATTGCCTGGTTGTAACGCTCATACAACTTCCTAGCGCTCTTTGCATCAACTTTTGGTACGTTGTTATTACCTATTCCACTATATAACTGATATTCAGATCTACCAAGTTCATCAAGTGTTTCTCCAAGCACATATATCAAGTCCCCTGGCATTTTTACATCAAGCGATACCGCATTTTCAATATTTTCTATAATTCCAATTGCTGAGATGAGTAATGAAGGTGGTGCAGAGATTATCACTTTCTCGCCATTTTCATCATATCCCTTGAAGTCATTGAACATACTGTCTTTTCCGGATATGAATGGTGTTTTAAATGCAGTTGCGAAGTCGTAACAAGCCTCTGCAGCTTTCTTTAGTTGCCACAACCTTTCTGGATTATAAGCATCACACCAACAAAAATTGTCGAGCAACGCTAGATGATTTATATTTCCTCCTGCGGCTACATAGTTGCGTATCGCGGTGTCAATTGCACATGCTGCCATGTGGTAGGTGTCAATTTCTCCATAACTTGAGCCAAATCCTTGCGATTTTACAACACCTTTATTTGAAGAAAGGATTGGCCTTGAAACAATAGCTTCACTGCACACTCTTCCCTTGCCCTGCAGTGGTTTCAGCACTGACGACCCTTGAACCTCATGGTCATATTGCACCACTATGAACTCTTTGCTGCAAATGTTTGGTCTGCTCAGCATTTCTTTTAGTTCAATTGCTAAAGAAGGCGAACTTGTTGTCATTCCAGCGCATAGCGCTGGAAGCCCCTTAGACCACGGTTTCGTCTGTAAATGCACTTTGGGATTACCATCATGCAGAAATTCAGTTTCGATGTCCATTATTACTGTCCCTTCAGGACATTTAACAACAGCTTTACCACTCTCATTAAACTCTCCAATCACACAAACCTCCACATCATGTTTTTTCATGATTTGCTTAAACATAGGGAGATTTTCTTCTGGCACTGCTAAGGTCATTCTCTCTTGTGATTCTGATATCCATATTTCCCACTGAGCCATACCATCGTTTTTAAGGAGAACCTTGCTCAAATCAACTTCAAATCCGTCTTTTCCCATTTCACCAATAGACGACGACAGCCCACCTGCTCCGTTATCCGTTATTGCATTATAAAGATCAAGATCTCTTGCTTTTATGACGGCATTGGATAATTTTTTTTGTGTTATAGGGTCACCAATTTGCACAATTGTTGAAGGGCTATTTCCCGATAAAGCCTCTGAAGAGAACGTTGCACCGTGAATTCCATCTCTTCCAACTCTTCCGCCAATAATTACAATCTTATCGCCATTTTTTGGTCCTTTAATGTGTGAAGGTGCATTATTTATATTGCGTGGAATAATTCCAATGCTTCCGACAAAAACTAATGGCTTGCCACAAAATCTATCGTCGAAATATACCGATCCAAGTTGTGTTGGAATACCAGAGCAATTACCAGCAACATTAACACCGTGAATCACTTCTTTCATTATATATTTTGGCGGTAAGATCTCATCAGTGCGCTCTTTATCCCTATAAAATTTGCCTTTTGCTTCTTTGGCAAAGCAAAAGTAATAGGTATTCATTATAGGCTCTGCGCCTTTCCCGAAACCCACTATATCGCGATTAACTCCAAGCACTCCGGTCATTGCTCCACCAAATGGATCAAGAGCTGAAGGGCTATTGTGAGTTTCAACTTTATCTACAATCAAGTAATCGTCATCAAAAATTATTCCTCCTGCGTTGTCGGAGAAAACTGACACGCATATGTCAGAATTTATCTCACGCGTTGCACGCTTAATATAATGAGCATATAGACCGTCTTTTATTTCATCAATAGGGGAGCAAAAAATATTGTGTTTACAATGTTCAGACCAAGTCTGTGCCAGAGACTCAAGTTCAATATCATATGGATTTCTACCAAGTTTTTTAAAGTAATCCTTTATAGCTTTCATTGCTGCCAGCGAGAGCCCTAAAGTGCCATTACCATCGATTCCATCTCTGCTGATTTTCTCAAGTTCTTGGTCACTTACATTTAAATCAACAGATTTAGCCCCATTACTACTTGATATCACTCCAGTGCTCTCTTTTGTCATCCCAGCCTTTTTTTCTGTCATCCCAGTGCTTGACACTGGGATCCATTCTTTTTTTTCCTGGTCACGCGCTGGAATGACACCGGAGTGGGTATTTAATGACTTATATTTACCATAATATTTCCAGCTATAGTTATTATTTTCTTTACAGATAAGTGTGCAATACTCAGTGATGGGGTTGAACTCTTGTTTTATATCATCTTCGGTTGGTAAATCTCCTTGACTTAGAATCAATTTTGAACTTCTTGCTTTGATCTCAATTGGTGTCATTCCAGCGCGTGACGCTGGAATCTGCGTTTTCTCTTTCTGGATCCCAGTGTCAAGCACTGGGATGACAAAAGAAGGGGCTGGGATGACAGGCTGGTCGATATAGCCTTTGCTTATTAAATACTCTCTAACAATTTGTTTCACTGTGTTGCCTACATTATCGGTCATGCCAGGTAGGAAGCTTATTTCCAAGCCCCACTTTGCTTGTGGTTCTATGAAATCATACGGAACTTCTTCAAGGTTTTCATTGTAGGAATAATAACGGCAGTCTTGTATGACTTTATTATAAAATAGCCCGCAAATTTCTTCATATAATTTGGATGGTAATTCTTTGCGTATGTAAATCGAGTAAACGTTGACTAACCATCTGCAGCCAATTTGCTCGCATTTATTTAAAACTTCTATTCTAATGTTTGCCATGTAATGTTATAAAAAATTTTAATATATAATAGCATACAAGCACGTTTATATTTTGAATAATTTCTATACAATAAAATATTGTATTAATTGTTACTGTTAGTGGGAAGAGTTTTTACCGTTAATGTGGATGAATCTCTTTTTGATGTGCTGGTTCAGCACATATTTTCTGAATATGAAAGAGAAAAAATTCCTGAAGTAAAAATCATACTTCCTTGCAAGAGGGATGTGATAGCGCTGCTGAGTGCATTCAAGAATCATAACGCTAAAAAATGCATAATTTTGCCAGAGATAGTTTCGCTAGAGAATATTGATGAGGAAGATTTAATATTAAATCTTGATAGGGTTAAAGTTATCAAGCCAACAAAAAGGACACTGCTACTCATTCAATTCATATTGGAGTGGAATAGAAAAAATAATGATAATTTTCCAATTGATTTAGCTTATAGCCTGCCATCACTGCTTGATAAAATTCAATCTACCCAAACAACGGATTGTTATCAATTTGATGAACATTCAAAAAAAATAGAGAATTTCATAAGCTTACTCACTGAGACTTGGAGTAAAACTTTAAAAGATTTAGAAGTAGTAGATATATTAAAACATAAGAGTGATTACATAAACAATATGATAATCTCTTTACAAAAAGACCAATATATAATCTTTGTTGGAATTGGAAAGGATAAGTCGTTAATTAGGGCTATATATGATCTGCCATTTGGAAAAATAATTTTGCCTAACTTGAATTTGAAAATTAAAGAGAAAGACTGGAAATCGCTTGATAAAAAACATTATCAATATTGCCTGAAAGATCTGCTCGATTATTTAAAAGTGGATAGAAGGGATGTGAGTTTTCTGCCAGAAGCGTGTTCTCCAGTGCCCAGACACTGGGATCCAGAAAACTTAACTTTAAATGAGCGCACCAGGTGGCTGTATAATGAAAACTGGATCCCAGTGTCAGCTACTTGGATGACAGAAGAAAGGGCTGGGATAACAGGAAGTCCTGAGGAATATCTAGATTACGTCTTTGATACAACTGCCGATCTAAGCAAAGTTAGTAGTGGACATGTTGGCAATATTGAAGTCATCACTTGTGATTCCAGAGAGGAAGAAGCACAAGTGACATCATTAATTATAGAAAATGAAGGTTATGAAAACATTTCTTTGGTCGTCTTTGATAAATTACTTGCAGCTCGTATAGCATGTTTATCAAGGCAACACAGTGCCATACCGGAAAATTACCCTTATATAACGCTTCTGCTTTATAGTATCGAAGTTTTGACCTCAAATTGGAGCAGTGTGTCATTACTTTCGCTCCTTAAACATAGGCTAGTGACTTTTGGTTACACTCAAGAAGAGTACACTCGGATTTTATCTGAATTTGAAATAGAGATATTACGCAACTTTAGTACAAATGGTCTGAGCGATATTATAAATGCTATCAATGCCCATAAAAAGCTAAAATACAAAGAAGATATATTACTTATTATCAGTAAGTTAGAGGTTATATTTAATCCTTTACTTCGTTCTATAAATTGCTCTATTTTCGATGTGGTAGCAACTCATTTGCAGTGTATTAATATATTATCTGGTATAAATTTTTCAGAGCTAAATAGTGAAATAGGTAATTTTACCTGTAATTTCTCAAATGCATGTGAGGGTGTAGGAATTAAATGCTCCTTAGAGTTATATAGCCAAATTCTGACCTTATTTTTAGAGAAAGAGTTTTTCTTTGTAGCAAGTGACTTGAATAAATTCAGCTTATATCACAACAAAGTTGTAATACTTGCTGGATTTAATGAAGCGCCAAGCTTTCAAAGTCCGCTTTTGAATGCACTTACGAGAGAAAAATTTAATCTTCCTTCTGCACAAGAAGAGCAGGGGTATTTTTTTTATACTTTACACAATTTGTTTTGTGCAAGTAAGGTTTATATTACAAGATCGCTAAGCCATAGAAAGCCAATTCTATTGCAGCGTTTGGAAATTCTACTCAAGGAGGGGAAGCAGCCGTATCGTGATTGGCTAAGGATATTAAATACGCCTGAATGTACTGTTCCATGTACTCAGCCTATGCCAAAACCTCAAACCGAAGTTAGAAAAGAAAAAATGCAGGTGATGTCTTGCAGTGCAATAGAAAAGCTAATTCGTAATCCTTATTCATTTTACGTTGAATATATACTGGGTCTTAAACAATTAAGAGACTTGAATTTCAAGCCATCGATATTGGAATTTGGCACTATGGTACACAACATTCTTGCAAGATATTTACGCAACAAAAAATCTCCAATGAGCATTGCACGAGAAGCATTCTCGACTAGTCAGTTTAATTTTTCAAATATGTGGTGGGTAAGACTACAAAAGATAATTCAATCTTTTGTCGAATTTGATGAAACTCGAAGCAACTATGTTGAGTTGGAAAAGAACTTTTCCTGTCCGATATTTCATATTCCAGCGCGTGACACTGGTTCTTGTGATCAGTATGAAACTGCTTGGATGACAAATAAGCCACAAGAAATTTCACTGATAGCAAGATGTGATAGAGTTGAGTATCTACCAAGTGGGCAAGTGGCAATTATAGACTATAAGCTTGGTACACCACCTTCCAATGAAGAAGTAATGTCGGGATTTTTTCCGCAATTAATTTTACAAGCCTTAGCGGTAGAACATATAATAAAAAGAGAAGTCTCAGAACTTGCTTATTGGAAACTTGATTATGATAAAATAAAAGTTATTTCTATACAAAATTATAGATACAAAATGCAAGAATTAAAAAATGATCTGCCTGTTTTTTTATCTCACTATTTAAGTAATTCCACACCCTTTATTGCCTCTCCATATTTTGATAAATTCCTGAGATTTAACAGCTATAAACAGCTAGAAAGGGTAGGAGAGTGGTTGTAAATGGTGTCATCCGAGTACCTGACACTGGTTTCCATCCAAAAGGGTGTCATCCCAGTGCCCAGACACTGGGATGGCTTTGTTGCATCACACTTTATGAGATGGTGATTTATGGTAAATTCATGTAACTATCTCAAATTTAGCCATACCAATATCAGTGAATTTATTAAGCAAATAGCATTTAGTTCTTTTTCTCGATTTATCTCAGATTTATTCCTAAAACTAAATCCGAATATTTGCTTTAATCTTGAGAAAAACCCTTCAATATAAGATCTTTTCCCATAATTTACTTCTTTTTTCCATTCTTTCATGCCATCTTCACCGTATAATTTTATTAACCTAATAGCAGCATTCCTGTCAGACATATAATCTATTTCTGGATGTTCTGCCGCATTGTTTATTGGTGGAATTTTTGTCTTTATATCATATTCGTTACACAACTTATAAAACTTGTGCCTATC
>NZ_JAPQLN010000100.1:0-6456 GCF_028981745.1 Wolbachia endosymbiont of Drosophila tristis
TTTTTCTTCTACTATATTTTGTAATTTCATAATTCATTTTCTCAAAAATTCCCTGCTTCTTCCATTGCCTGAACTGCTCATACACAGTCTTCCATAGCGGAAAATCATTTGGTAAATACCGCCATTGACACCCTGTACGCAATACATAGAAAATTGCTTCTAATATTTCTCTTTTGCTATACTTTGGCGGCCTTCCTCCTTTCTTGTATGATACTCTGAAGTGTTTTTCTATTCTTGCCCATTCCCTTTCGCTTAGATCTGTTGGATACTTTTTTCTCATCTTTACCCCGTACTAAAATTTCAGATATTATAGCCTTTTACTTGTTTCCGGACAACCTCTTACGTTTTGTGGAATAACATTTGAGGAATACAGAGGACAAGCAACTGATCCTGAAGGAACCGTGAGAAGATTTATTGAGAAAGATACAGGTCACTGTTTTCCACTTGGTACAGCAAGCACATTTACTACTTACTTTGCGCCAGCGGACTTTAATGAAACGGTAAATACACTAGGACAACCGCTCTATGCAAAACAAGAGCCAAGAAGATTTGATAGAGGGACTGACCTTCATACCCAATCAAACCCTCTACCAATGTGCCATCGCCCAGGTATACTTGTAAAACTTGCTGCATAACAGGTGAGGTAAAGCTAAGTGCAGATTGTTTTTAATACCCCGAACAGGAAGCATTATATCAACTAAAGAATAAAAAGCAACTAAAAAATTATGTTTAGAGATATTAAAAGATTATTTGCAGATTGTTTTGCACATCTAGGGCAGCAAGCGTTGTATGAATCAAAGAATAAGTCATATATGGTGCAAATATTAAAACAACAGCCAGATAAATTATACGAGATTGGTGAAGGACAATTTGTAGGGGAGATATTGATTTTGGAGGTGAGTATATTCGATGTATTGCAGCCAGTAGTAGATACCGTCTTGCAAGTCAACAAAAAAATTACAAAAATTGTTCAAGCTGTATCATAAAATTAAAAAATACTTCCAATTCACATTTTGTGTAACGGTACACAGATTATAGTTAGTGAATATGTTGATAAGTAAATTTCCGCTTTTTTGTACGTATAAAATTAATTTACTTATCAACATATTCACTAACCAGTTACAAAATTTGTGTAAGATACTATTTTACATAATTGGAGCGTTTTTTGATTTTAAAGCACTAAACTTTCAGCCAAACTCCTAGCTCTGTAGTTTTTGATATGATCTGGATCAAAAGCCTTCTTTGACCTTAAAACACCAAAAACAATATGGAGTAACTTACGCATTGCAGCTCCCACAATGGCCATGTTATGCTTGCCTTTCTCTTTTAACCTTTTGCAAAAAGTCATAATAGTAGGATTATGATTCTTAGCTACTATGGCAGGAAAGTACATTGCCTTACATAATGTTCGTGAACCGGATTTACTTAATCTGGGCTTGGCATGTACAGACGTACCTGACGTTATATTTCGTGGTATAGCTCCAGCATATGCTGCCAATTGCCTGGCATCCTTGAAAGCTTTTATGTTAGGAACTTCAGCCAAAATAGCTACTGCTGATTCTTCTCCTATTCCTGGAATGGTCAATAGAAGTTGAAAATTTTCCAACAATTCTTTGTGTTTATTTAATAGTTCACGTAAGGAGTTTTTTATTCTTTCTATTTTTTGTTTTATGTTCATTGCAAGGTCTTCCCAAGCATTTGCAACTTCTTTAGGCAGTCTCTCTTTTTTTTCTAAGTGGTTATTTACTAATGTCAATTCATCTTTTAACGCAGCCGAGCAACGATAAAGATGCTTTAATTTCTTTAACTCAGGAGAAGGTGGTGCCCAACGAATAGGTTCCTGTCTTTGGCAATAATCGGCAATTATCTCTGCATCAGTCTGATCATTCTTTTGTCGTATAAGCTTACTTTTTGCATAAAATCTTATACAAGCTGGATTAACAACACTCACAAAATGTCCAGTATTGTGTAGAAATTCAGCTAAGGCTTCACTATAACAACCAGTAGCTTCCATGCAGGCTTTTACTTGTTCTACATTATGCTTTTGTAGAAAGCTCAGTAAACCTTGAAACCCATGATCATTATTCTTGAAACTCCTTTTCCTGGTTTCACGTTTTCCTTTGTTGCTTATGAATGAAAGAGAAACATCAAAGCGATCTTTTGATATGTCTATACCCAAAAAGTTGTTGATCACATATAACTCCATACGTTACTATTAAAATGAAAAGTAAGGCTAACCTTGTGGATACAGAATTATAACCATTTAGGTCTTTCTACGATACCGTTCAGCCTATACTTTTGAGAAGGGAACTCTTGTCTACCACACAGATTTTATATCTAAGGAGATATTCAAAGTTCTTCCCTTCTCCACCTAATGCTTAAGCTTAAAACATCAGATGCTTTTGACAAGATACAAGGAGATATCTTTATTATTGATAAGCGTAAGTACAAAGTATATTCACCACCACTTAGGGACAATTCGGGAATGCTATGGAAAATTCAAGCGTCAGGGGTGTAGATGCGTATTAACATCGAAGTCACCGGTAGTATTATACAAAGTATAGATGCTGAAAGGAAAAAAGTGGAAAAAGCAACGGTGAGGGTACTAAACAAAACAGCACTATGGGTAAGGTCACAAACTGTCAAACAAGTTAGCGAAGAAAAACAAATACCAAAAAAAGCAATGAGAAAAAAGTTAAGTGTGGATAAAGCAAATAGAAAGCGCTTATGGTCAGTAGTAAAGCTCAGTTCGCAGTGGATAGGAGTAGCAAAACTTGGGAGTATAAAACAGACAAAGATAGGAGCAAAAGTAGGAAGCCGTACGTATGAAGGAGCATTTATAGCAACAATGAAAAATGGTCATATAGGAATCTTCAGACGAAGGTATACCACGTCTTTGCCAATAGATGAAATTAAAATAAATACCCATGCTCGGGAAACAATGAAAGAGTTAGTCTCTAATGAAGTAGAGAGAGTATTTGAGAAGTATTTTGACCATGAACTTAATTTTATTTAAGAGCGTATGTTTTGGAGAGATCTACATCAGAAGATTTGTAAAACGCTAAAAGAAGAAATCCCAGCAATACAAACGTGCGAAGTGTATCCAGCAATACGTAGGGAAATAATAGCGCCAGCAGCATTTGTAGAGCTTGCAAGTTTAGAACCAGGGAAAGATCCGGGGACTGAGGAATTAGTGTTGAGGGCAAGATTTGAGGTAAGAGTGGTAGTTGATGGAACAGTTGAGGATTCTCAGGTAGTGGTAAGGTCACTGGCAGCGGAAATTGCAAGGGTAGTGAATAAGAATACTTGGGACGTGGAAAATGTTTCAGCAGGTGAATTTATATCAGCAGGAGGGGATGATTTTAAACCAGAGTTGGATGCATATTTGGTGTGGTTGGTCGAATGGGTTCACGAGCTACATACAGGTCAATTAATGTGGTTAGAAACTGGTATCATACCACATACAATAAGTGTTGGCGAAAATGTTAGAGCATAATTTTGCAATTTCAGAGCTGAATAGGAAGTTAGCGAACATTATTCGTATAGGTCTAGTTAAAGAAGTAGATTATGAAAAAGCAAGAGTGCGAGTAAAAATAGGGGAATTTTTAACGGATTGGCTTCCGTGGGTAACGGCAAGAGCAGGAGAAGATAGAAGTTGGTTTGCGCCGAATATTGATGAGCAAGTAATAGTATTATCGCCATATGGAGAGTTGTCATTAGGGGTAGTATTACCAGCAATATATCAGGAGAAATATCCCCCTCCGGAGAATAAAAAGGAAATAAATAGTGTAAAATTTCAAGATGGGACAAAGTTATCATATGAGCAAGAAAAGCACCATCTTAAGATAGATGTAGTGGATAAAATAACGTTGAAAGTAGGAGAATCAAGTATGAAGATTACCAAGAGAGGCATAAAACTCAAAGCAAAGAGAATCGACCTTAATTAAGTATGGCTAAAGCTGTGGTTTGTATAGGGGATTATTGCAGTGGAATACCAGCACATGTTTGTATGAGTGGAAGCAGCGATGTTTTTGTAAACGGTAGATCTGTGTGTCGAAAAGGAGATATCTTAACTCTAGGGGAGAAACTAACTCAGGGATCAAATAGCGTATTTGTTAATGATATTGGCATAACAAGAACAGGTGACTTGGTATCGTGTGGTTTTCATGTGATGGGTGATAGCAAAAATGTATTTGCAGAATGAGAGGCATGAATGCTAGCACGGGAAAGGAATTGGAAGGATTAAACCATCTAAAGCAATCGATAGTTGACATACTGACCACGCCGATAGGATCACGTGTTATGCGAAGGGATTATGGGTCAAGACTACTTGAATTAGTAGATAAGCCAATTAATAGGGATTTAACTTTGGAAATCTATGCAGCAGTAGCAGAAGCTCTACAAAAGTTGGAGCAAAGATTTAAGTTAGAAAAAGTAAAAATTACAGAAGTGAAAGAAGGAAAGGTCAATATTTCATTAGATGGTATTTATCTACCAAATGGGAAAAATATTCATTTTGATGGGATTATGGTATAGAGATGGAGCAGCCAAATATTATCGAACCACTGAACTTTGAAGAGATTTTTTCCCGGATGAAAGAAGAATTAGTAAGTCGTGATGAAAGTTTTACGGCATTAGTAGAAAGTGACCCAGCAATAAAGATTTTAGAGGTAGCAGCATGGCGAGAACTTTTGCTGAGAGAAAGAATAAACGAAGCGGCAAGGAGCAACTTACTGAAGTTTGCAAGGGGGGAAGAACTTGATAATTTAGCTGAGTTTTATGGAGCAGAGAGGCAAGATGGAGAAGAAGATGAACGATTTAGAAAAAGAATCAAGGCAAAAATAAAAGGCTGGTCAACTGGAGGAAGTAAAGAACATTATCGATATCATGCACTCTCAGCAGATAGAAGAGTAAAGGATGCGCTGGTTGAATCAAAAGTGCCAGGGAGTGTAGAGATCTCGATTTTATCCACGGAGTTATCCACAAATGGCATAGCATCTGAAGAACTACTTGATATTGTAAGAAAGCGAGTCACCAGGGATGATATAAGGGTATTGACAGATACGATAACAGTAGTTGGTTGCAATATTATTGAAATAGATATCCACAGCAAAATTAGCATTAAAAGACCGGATATTATTGAAACGGTGAAGAAGAAATTTATCGAAAAATTTGAAGCAACGAAAAGATTGGGATGGAAGGTGACAAAATCATGGATCATAGCAAATCTATTTGTAGAAGGGGTAGAAAACGTGGAATTAATAGAGCCAAGAAAAGATGTTGTGGTACTGGGGAATGAGTGCGTTTGTTTAGGCAAGCTAGAAATCGAATTAATGGGCAAAAGCTAATGTTACTTCCACCTAATAGCACAAAAGAAGAAAGAGCCATAGTAGAGGCTATCGATTACAAAGTTGATCCAAGCAGGATAAAAGGATTTAAGTTTAATTCTAAAGATGAAATACTACCGTGGATAATAGAAGAATATGGATTGGGGGAAATTCTGCGTTGGGTAAAAGACAAAGGAAAGGCGATAAGAGAAGGAATAAAATTTCAAAGACTGCGTGGCACACCTGCCTCACTGAAAATAGCATTAAAGTGGGCAAATATAGAAGATATTACGATCATTGAAGAGCCACCCGGTAAACACTTTTTTGAGTTGCAGGTAGGGATAAGGGATGTTCCGAACGACTTCTTCGTGGATGCAGTAGTAGAACTAGCAAAACTATCATTGCCAGCAAGATCGAGGCTAATGAGGCTTTTCAATGACCACTATAATATTGGAAGATTTATTTTAGATGAAAGCTTTTTTGGCAGCTTATTATCAGACTACTCTGGTACAAAGATCGAAAAAGATGGACCAGTGTTATCATTTGGGAGAGTAAATTTTTTCAGGTCTAGTGGTCCAGTTGTTAGGATTATAGAGAACTATCTACGCAATCATTATGAACAAGCTTTGAGCAATGATATATATCGCCTAGATGTAGCAATACTTGGAGAAACCGAGCCTCATACTAAGAACTATAACGGTATTTATGAAAGGAATCATGTGTGGTATAACTTCAAAGCGCTATATCCGCTACCACAGAGCTTATTACCGGCAATTAAGTTTGCTAAGGCACAAATAGTATTATCAGATAGCTGGAACTTAGGAGAAATAAACGCGTGTTTTCCGGTTACGAGTGGAGAAGAGAAAGGAAGTAAATTTTTACTAAGAAGTGATAAACTATCTGAACAACTGTGGAATTTAAAACACAAGCCAATTTTAGAAAGGTTTAGCGTTACTCACCACTACAAAGTAGAAGATTTTACCAACCAAAAAGTTATAATATTTGGTGTGGCAGAGCACAATATTCATTTTGAAAGGGATTTAAATTCAGAGCAAAAGGATTCAATACATGAACCGGAAAATTACGTTTTAGTGTTTTACCCAGGCGTACTAACGTGGCACGAACATCG
>NZ_JAPQLN010000101.1:0-21951 GCF_028981745.1 Wolbachia endosymbiont of Drosophila tristis
TGTATGGTGGGGTGCGACCCGAAAGTCGTGATTTTGTGGTGGTTAAATTCCATCTTCCCTAAACATCAGGGATAAAGTATGTCTCACATTTTAGAAAGTGGCAACTTCTGGGATGCAAGCATGAGACAAAAGCAGGTAATACTAAACCTTATGGTAAATCCCTGCGAACAGAGTTGGATAAGGTTACGAAAGGAACTTATGTTTGAATTGTCGTCAACATGAATATGCGAAATAAGGTTGATACGCATAGACCAAAATGGTAGAAGCGCAAAGAGGAATCAAGATCCTACCACTTGATTATGGATGTTCTCAGCTTCCGGCAAAAAAGTAAGAACCTAAGTCCAACATGAAACAAAATCATGGAACGGAGTAACCGCATAGATGCTCTTATATTTATTTAGATATAAGCAGGTAGCCAACCGTAAGCTTCTATGTGGAAGGATTGTTTAAGAAGCTAACGCCCAAAGTAATATTTGGGATATGCAGACGTAAACACTGTAATTTGGAAGGTAAAGTTATGAGTAGTAGTGAATATGTTATGAGCCAACAAAATGTTAGGTATGAATGGAATGAAATTTCTTGGCGTAAGCTGGAGAAATCTTCATTTAAGCTACAAAAACGAATTTACCAAGCTTCTAAATGTAATGATGTCAAAAAGATGCATAATCTTCAGAGATTATTACTCAAATCGACAAGTGCAAGAATGCTCGCAGTTAGAAGAGTAACACAGGACAATAGAGGGAAAAAGACTGCAGGTATTGATGAGAAAGCCAATCTCGACCAAAAAGAAAGAATGCAATTAGCAAATTCTATGGATTTAAGAGGAAGAGCAAAACCATCAAGACGAGTCTGGATACCAAAACCTGGCAAGCCATTGGAGCGTCGTCCCCTTGGTATTCCCACATATCGTGTCGAGCAAAACAAACACTTGTAAAAATGGCGTTGGAACCTGAATGGGAAGCAAAATTTGAGCCGAACACTTATGGTTTTAGACCTGGTAGATCTTGTCACGATGCTATGAAGGCCATATTCAATGCACTAAGTCAGAAAACAGCATATTGTTTAGATGCTGATATTTCAGGATGTTTCGATAATATTAAACACTATGCATTGCTTGAAAAACTCAATACCACACCAACATTAAGAAAAACAATAAAAGGATGGTTGAGAGCAGGAGTAATAGAAAATAGAATCTTCCAGCCAACTAAGAGTGGTACAATTCAAGGAGGAACTATCTCTCCATTATTGGCTTGTATAGCATTACACGGTATGGAACAATATATTAAAGAAGCATTAAAAAGTGAACTTTTTCTATATAGAAGAAGAAAGTATGGTACAGCATCGCAGCAACGGGCACAACAAGCTCTTAGTATAATTTTTTATGCTGATGATTTTGTTGTTATACATGAGAGTGAGGAGATCCTTATTAAGGCAAAGGTACTAATCGAAGAATGGTTAAAAATCATTGGACTAGAACTAAAACCTTCAAAAACAAGGATTTCCCATACTTTAGAAGGGGATAAACCAGGATTTGATTTTCTTGGATTTTCAATAAGACACTACCTAACAAGAAATAATAAGAAAGGTTACAAGTTATTAATCAAACCAAGTCGTGAATCTATAAAACAGCATAATTTCATTATCAAACATAAGATTAGAAAATTGAGGGGAGCAACACAAGAAATAGTAATTAAAGTACTTAATCCAATTATTAGAGGATGGAGTCAATATTACTCTTGTGTAGTTTCAAGTGAAACATTTAATCTTATTGACAGTGTAATGTTCAGAAAACTTTGGAAGTGGGCGTTATATAAACACCCAAACAAAGGAAAATGCTGGATCAAAAGAAAGTACTTCAAGAAGTATGGTAATGATAATTGGCGATTTATGACAAGTAACGAAGTGAATCTTATAAGACACGGAGATCATGTTATTAAGCGACATATCAAAGTGAAAGGAACCAAATCTCCATACGATGGTGATTGGGTTTACTGGGGGAATCGTCTTAATAGAATACTAGATAAATCACCGAGAGTAATAAAGCTGTTGAAGTGACAACAAGGCAAATGTGATCAATGTCAACTTTGGTTCAAGAGTGATGATATTCTAGAAATACACCATAAAGACCAAAATAGGAAAAATAATATGATCAAAAATTTATTATTATTACATGGACATTGTCACGATATTTTACACAGGAAGTGTGCATGACAAGCACCAAATTGCAGAGGAGCCGTATGACGGTAACCTGTCACGTACGGTTCTGCAGTCGAGTGGGGAGAGGTGACTTTCTCCACTTAGATAACGAAAGTGGAAATAGTAGAAGAGTTAATAAAAGCAGGGGCTGAAATAAACCTGGTAAGTATATCAGGATTTAGCCCAATGTATTACGCAAGTGATGAAGAGACAAGGGAGGTATTAAAGAAAAAAGGAGGAAAAATAGTGAACAAACAGAGGGAGTTAATGGAAAAAATAAGTAAGGTATCGGAAAAGCAGGTGGTAAATGGTGGAAAGAAGCTAAATGATGTGGAGGAAAGGGCTGTAGATGTTTGCAGACTTTTTGTGAGGAAATAAGAGGCTAAATATATGGAAAAAATAGAAGAGAAAAGCTGGCAACAGCAGGAGAGGAATTGCTATTATTTAACAGATTAAATATATAGATTTATATCTTAATATAATATGCTGAAAAAATGTGTATATTTTGTAAAAAAAACTTGCTTTTTATGCCAAAACAGCCCTAAGTGAAAAAGTAGCTGGTAAACAAACAAAGTTTGCTAAGCGCTAAAGTGAGCCAAATTGGAGCCACTTTATATTGCATTAATAGCTGAGGAACTTATGGTAAAATTTAGTAAGAAAGAGAAGAATTTAATAAGTCGTGGAAAGAAGTATTAGATAACTCAATAGAAAATATTAACAAAAAAGACACAAAAGGAAGGACGATACTACATTACGCGGTGGGAATGCCAGATCCGAAAAAAGTGAAATTATTAATCAAAAAGGGAGCAGATGTAGATGCAGCAGATGCCGGGAAATATAGACCACTACACCTAGCAGTGATGGGGCAACGTCTAGAAAATACAAAAGAGCTGATAAAGGCAGGAGTCGATGTAAACGCAGTGGAACGAAGTAGCAAATTTGCCGCGTTACACCTTGCGTGCATGGTAGCAGAGATAAAAATAGTAGAAGAGCTAGTAAAAGCGGGAGGGAATGTGGAACAAAAAGATAAATTTGGCAAGACCCCAATGGATTATGTGAGAAATAATAAAGAGATAAAAGAAGTGTTAGAGAACGTAAAAATGGCAAATAAACAGAGGGAATTTATAGAAAGAATAAGAGTTGTATCGGAAAGTACAGCAGCAGGTGTGATAGTAGCAAAAGAAGAGGTGAAAGAGCTAGAAACTATGGATGAAAAAGTGCTATGAGCCGCAACTTTTTTTTAAATTCAGAAGCTAGAATGGAAGGAATAGAAAAGAAAGTATTGAATTTAGAGAAAAAAGCGTTGGAAGAGCTGAGAAAAATATGGAGGAAGGTCTTTGTGGAAGAAGCGCCTAGAAACTCAAAGAAATATTTGATACCAAGATTGGCGTATAGGTTGCAGGAGAAAGCGTATGGAGAAATATCAAGAAAAGGAGCAAAAAGACTAAAATACCTGGCAGATCGGCTAGAACAGGGAAAAAGGATAAGTAGCGATAAACTGCCAGCAGTAGGAACGGAGTTGATATTAGAAAGAGGTGAAGAAACGCATGCAGTGATGGTAACAGATAAGGGTTTAATCTACAGAGAAGAATTTTTTACGTCATTATCAGCGGTAGCCGGAAAAATAATGGGAATGAGCTACAACGGTCCTTTATTATTTGGGATGCGTGATAAAAAGGTAAGTTGAGAATGCTAAAAGAGGTAAGGTGTGCGATATATACGAGAAAATCAAATGAAGACGGGCTAGAGCAGAAGTTTAATAGTCTTGATGCACAGCGAGTAGCATGTAAAAAATATATAAAAAGCCGAGAAGGGTGGGTAGCATTAGCCAAAAGGTATGATGATGGAGGCTATTCAGGGAGTAATTTAAATAGACCAGCGATAAAGGAATTATTTGAAGATGTAAAAGCCGGAGAGGTAGACTGCGTGGTAGTATACACGTTGGACAGGTTATCAAGGGAAACGAAGGATTGCATAGAAGTAACGTCATTTTTTAGAAGGCACCGGATAAGTTTTGTAGCAGTGACGCAAATATTTGATAACAACACACCAATGGGAAAATTTGTACAAACAGTGTTATCAGGAGCGGCACAGCTAGAAAGAGAAATGATAGTAGAGAGAGTAAAAAATAAAATAGCAACATCGAAAGAGGAAGGATTATGGATGGGAGGGAATGTGCCACTAGGGTATGATGTAAAAGAGAAGGAATTAATAATAAATGAAAAAGAAGCAAAAGTAATAAAGCATATATTTGAGAGATATATGGAGCTGAGATCAATGGCAGAATTGGCAAGAGAGTTAAACAGAGAAGGATATCGAACGAAAGCAAAATCAGATATCTTTAAAAAGGCCACAGTGAGGAGAATAATAACAAATCCGATATATATGGGAAAAATACGGCATTATGAGAAGCAGTATAAAGGAAAGCATGAGGCAATAATAGAAGAAGAAAAATGGCAAAAGGCACAGGAATTAATAAAGAATCAGCCATATCGAGGTAAAAAATATGAAGAGGCGCTACTAAAGGGGATGATAAGATGCAGATGCTGCAAAGTAAACATGACGCTGACATACTCAAAAAAAGAAAATAAAAGGTATCGATATTATATATGCAATAACCATTTAAGAGGAAAAGGTTGCAAGTCGATGAACCGAACAGTAGTAGCCGGAGAAGTGGAAAAAGAAGTAATGAAGAGAGCGGAATGCTTATATGAGAATTGGGAAAAAGGGGCAAAAAAAGAAAAATGGGAAAATTTAAGTTTTGGAAAACAGAAAGAAGCAGTGAAGAAATTAATAAAAACAGTGTGGGTAAGAGAAGATGGAATAGAGGTGTGTTCTGAGTCAGAGGAAAAATTTATACCAATGAATTTAAAGAAGAAAGGAAACAAATGCACAGTAGTGGAACCAGAAGGAAAAACAAACAATGCGCTACTGAAAGTAGTGGTAAGAGCCCATCTTTGGAAACGTCAACTAGAGGAAGGAAAATATAGAAGTGTGAAAGAGCTGAGCATTAAAATTAATATAGGTACAAGACGTATACAACAAATTTTAAGATTAAATTATTTAGCACCAAAGATCAAAGAAGACATAGTAAATGGGAGACAACCGAGTAATTTGCGGTTAGTTGATTTAAGGGAAATACCGATGCTATGGAGTGAGCAAATGGAAAAATTTTACAAATTAGCGTCTTAAAAATCACACAATTAATACGTTATTAACGCAACTAACTTATAAAACAAACATTATACGAAGGGAAATACTATGCCAGTAAAGAAAAAAGAGCGTACTGATAAATTATGTGGATTAACAGAAAAAGAGAAAGGTAAGTTTGATACTCTGAAGCAAGAAATAGAAAATCTAGGGAAAAAAAAAGTCCTTTATGTTCTGGAGAAGGACGAAAAATGAGAATAGCATTGCTGAAAAATTTAATGATGATACATTACAGAAAATTTTAACAACAAAAATACCTTATAGTGAAGAAGGGAGGAAAGGAGTATTTACGCTACCGTGTTATGCTATATCTCTTAAGAATAATCAAGCTTTTGAGACGTTTTTACAAGAAGCAGCAAAACGAAAATTTTTAAAAGATCTTCTGAATGACGAATTAAACGGAGAAATTCTGGGTGTTCAAAAAACAACCTACACGGTACTAGCATACTGTATTTCAGAGAAAAATAGCAAAGCTGTTAGGGCAGTTTTAGAAGTTTCTAAAGAAAACGGTATTTTGAAAGAAATCCTCGACCAGAAAATGATAAAAGAAAAAGCAAATAGCCAGAAGATAAGCTATACACTAATTGATTATGCTAATAAACAAAATTGTAAAGAAATTGTAGCAACTCTCAAGGAATTTAAAGAAAATCTTAATATAGAAGTTAAACCTGTAAGTGGTAATGCTGAAACTAGCTGTGAAGATATCAATAAAGACTGTGAAGATCTTGAAATACATGAACCTATGCTTGCAAGCAGTGAAGAAGCTAAAAATATTTTAACAAAAGATGATATAGATCAGACACAAAGTTCCAGTATTTCTACAACCACTTTTACTGAAGTTGTGAAAAGAGATCAAACGCAATCGTGCTCTCATAGCAAATCTAGAAGTGCTGAGAACGGAAAATCATTAACAGAAATAAAGCATAAAAGAAAATTAATCAAAACTGATACAGAATCAAGAGAGAAGTTGACAGATAATTTAACATGGGAAAGTAAAGCTACAGCTCAATTGCGTGGAGATATTAATAAAGATAGCGAGCTAATATTTGAAACCAGTGAGAAAGCTCAAAATGCTTTAACAGAAGAAGAGCCTGATATCCCATCTCCAACTGAACTATATTTTGATAGTAAAGGAAATTCTGTAGACGAAAAATCATCAAAAAAGGCAATTCAACCAATTGTAGCTGGTGTTGTTGGTGCAGTGTTATTGGCAAGCGGTGTTGCATTGTATATCATGAAAATGCCTGTAATAGCAGCGGTTGTGGGAATAGCTGGATTGGTGTGTCTGAGCTTTGCGTTGTATAATGTGCTAAAGCCCAGCACAAAGCTAGAAAAAGTGGAAAGTGTGGAGCAGCCTATTCAGTCTTCTTTGAATCTAGCATAAAAGGCTATGCTCAAAAAATCATAAACAACAAGATAATTTCTTTAGAAGATTTCTTAAACTATTAACTAAGAATTACCTCCGTTAGTCCTGCTGCTATTTTTAACAATAACTTGACGTGTATAACCTATAGAAACATCCTCCCTTTTTTGCTTATATCAATTCATACAGTCCTTTTTCTTGGTATAGAGAGTTGAGATACCGATACATCTGTCACTTTTGTATTTATACTGCTTAACATATTTACAACTTCCGTACTTCCTCCTTCTCTAGCGAGATCTAAAGGCGTTTCACGTCCATTGTTTTTAGTATGAATGCTAGCTCCTTTGTCAATTAAAAACTTTACAGTTTCCAAATTACCATTAAAGGCAGCATAGTGTAGGAGTGTCCAACCCTCTTTATCAATATCATTAACCTTTCCTCCTCCTTTATTTAGAAGAAGTTCCATAATGCCTTTATATCCATCATCTTTACCATAATGAATTAAATCTATAGGCTTTTGACCATAAGCGTTTTCAGCACGAACATTAGCCCCATTAGCAACCAAAAGTTTTGCTATTTCCAACTCACCACCAAAGGCAGCATAGTGTAGAGGTGTCCAACCGCTGTTATTGGTATCGTTAACGCTTATCCCTTCATTTAAGAAAAACTCTACGATATTTTTGTTCCCTTTCTTAACAGCAATGTGTATAGCTTTTTTACTACTAATTTCTCTAGCATGAATATCAGCCCCATTTCTAATAAGCTCTTTAACCTTATCAAGGTTATTTTGTTCTACAGCATAAAATAGCTTGCTATTGCAATCTTTCTCTGCTGCAGTAAGTTTAGATGTGTGCATAAACCCTCCTAAAAATATTATTATTAAAATAAAAAAAATAAAGCAAAACCTTTTTGAAGCAGTAAAAACCATACCAACGTTTTTGTCTACAAAGCTTAGTACTATCTAATTTGTGCTCCATTTTTTCTTGTATATCGTACTTGATCTGCCCATTTACCATTTTGTAATTTTTCTTCCTGGACAATTCTTGAAGATGGAGCAGGCTTTTCGAAGTACCCACGTTCAATAGCATCATAAACTGAGTGATAACCAAGTGAGCAATTTTTTCCTATTTCTTCTCCATAATCTTTTAATTTTTTCAACATCCCTTGATCTCTTGCTTCTACCCTAATCCTGTTTTCATTTTGCTTATCAGAATACAATCTAACTTCTAATTCTCCAAAAGAGGTACAGAAAATCAATGCTATATTACTATTGGCTGTAAGGTCTGTGTAATGCCTTTTACCATTTTGCGTTATAATTTCCACCTCACTTTCACCAATCTTTACTATATTTCTTTCATATCCTGCATTTTCATGAGTTAACCATAAACTTCTCGCTCCATCGGTGATCTTTGCAATATCTATTTTGCTCTCCTCCGAATATTCTAAGTAAAGAGTAGTATTACCTATTGCTATATCATTCAATTTACTAGTGGTTGCACTTTTCGCAACTTTAATAAACCTATGGGCATCATTAATGTAACCTTCAAAAGCTTTTATCATATTGGCTTTGTGATCTTTGCATTCTAATCCCAGTTCATCAATTACATCAATGCTCTCTGGGCTACCAAACACTGCTCCTTTTGATACCAATTGACATATTATACCACTAGCAACTTTAGGAGACTTTTCTAATTCACTAATTCTTTTTATCACATAATCTGTGAAACTATAACCTTCAAAAGGTGAAGGAACGGTGAAACGATAATTAAGTCGCACTCCAGACTTGATAGCTATCTTCACGAATTTTTCCAATTGATTTATGTCTTGAATTTCAGATAAAATACCTAAGGATCTACTTAGCTTTTCCTTCTGAGCTGGTATTATATTACCCCACAAAACCCCAGATTTAGGTAAGCATTTTTTCCTTTCATACGTGAACTCTTTTGCTCCCGCTTCCAAAAGTAATTTCTTTATTCCATCAGCAGCTTGAAAGCCGGAAAAAGCATTTTTTACATGTTCCAGCACTTCTGACTTTCCTGCTATGTCCCGAGTATTTAAAACTACTTTTAGGTCTTTATTATTCTTATGTTCATGTAAAAACTCCTCTAGATCTTCGAGAAACTGAAATAGAGTGAGTGTAACAATATAGCCTAAATTGCCTTCTTTGTAGCGATGTCCATTAAGTATATTATTTAATTCTTTTCGCAACTTTTTTTGATTGTCAGTAAAAAAACACCTTTCAACATGGTAATTATGATTATCAACTGCAGTTTGTTGTGGAGTTTTCCCTTGTCCATCACATATATTGGGGTCAGCATTTCCCCTTAAGAGAGAATATATATTTTGATCATAGCCCATAGCAGAAGCGCGATGCAAAGGTGTTTCTCCTTTATCATCCTGTATATTTGGACTGGCTCCTGCTTCTAAGAGTAAATTTATAGGTCGGTCTTCTTGACGGTAAGATGCACCTATATGAGCTCCCGCAATCGCATGCAATACTGTTGACCCAGATTCTCCTCTTTTGACATTTAGAACGGCTTTTAGATCTGGATTGCCTCTATTATTTTTTAAAAATTCTTCAAGCTCATCGACCTGACCATTATCATAATCAAAAAGAGCACCTTCATCATGCCATTCTAGATACTTTAAAACATTTAGTAACTCTATGTTTAACTTCTTTTGACTTTCTGTGAGATTATGATCTAAAGCGGACCAAACAGATATCTGTTTACTCAGTGAATATTTACTATCCATTAAAGACGGTGGACTATTATAACTTCGAAATGACGATATGGTTGATTGAGTATACCAAGAATCCCCCTGACTAAACATTTCATCTATGTCACTCTGTGAATGTCCTTGCTTTCGTAAAATTTCTAACCGATCATTAGATGGTGGAATCTGCAACAGATATTCTATAATCAACTCATATTGATCATCAAACGATCCGCCTATTTCTGACTGCCCTTGTCGAGTATTTGATTTCTCTTCTAGCTTTTTTAATAGCTCTTTTTTTTCGCTTATTTCTGCTCCACTAAAAACCTGCTCAGGCCTTGAAATATCTCTAGTTAACATACTCCCTCCATTCTACAAAGATATTATGTACAGCACATAGCACAAATAAAAACTAATGCAAGAATAATTTTTCTAACTTTGATATTTTTTAGAGATCTGTGTTTTCTTTCCTTCTATACCCATTCTAACTTCATAAACTTCACTGACATTGTGAACCTGCTATTTGGTTCTTTTTAGCTATATAACAAGCTACCCTGCAAAATTTTTGTCAGAGTCCCAATTTCCTTGTGTCATTACTGCTCCTTCTAAAAAAACACTTTTATTATGAAAATTTTTCTTTCTTCTTCTCTTGGGTAAGGTCAATTTTTTCCTACCATGAACCCACAGTTTGCTCAATGATCCTATTAGAGAGAAAGAGCCTGATCAATTACTCTTGTTACCCTTGGTTCACTTAATTGACACCCATGCTTAAATGCAATTACTCCTAACTTAGGAACATCATCTCTCTTTTCAACATTTTTTAAATCTACAAAGTTTTTCAGAGTTATTCCTCCATTTCCTAGCTTTTCTTTAAAATCATCCCTGTGAACAACTTTAAAAAAGTTTTCTATACCAGCAAATGTCATTGTTTTTATATCACATTTATAATGTGCTGATAAAGCATCAATTAGCGGCTTATGATTGTGCAGAAAAATTTCTTTTTTCACTTCATTAGCTTTATTAATTAAAATATGAGCGTATTCTGGATATTGCTCTTTTAGGTTATCGTGATTATCAATCTGATTCTGTATGTCTGCATTCCTTTCCCACACACTAATTAGTTCATTAATATCACTTTTTTTCAAAAAGGAATGTAGTTCCTGACTTTCTTTTTCAATCTTTTTGACTTCTTTTTTACAGTTTTGAAGATGTTGTGGATAACTACTGTGTAGATCGTGCAAATCACCTATCAATCTATTCTTTTCTTCTAAGTTCTTTTGACTAACATACAGATCAGCAGCTTCTAGTTTTGTTACGTAATTTATTAGAGCTTTCACTGTATCTATATGGCCATTTCGATCAGCAAAACGCAGAGGTGTATCTCCATTACTATTCACTGCATTAACATCTGCCCCTTTTTCTATTAGAAGTTTTACTATCTCTTCATGGCCATAAGCTGTATGTAATGGAGTACCGTCACTATTTCTTGCGTTAACATTAGCACCTCCTTGTATTAGAGCTTTCACTATATCTATATGGCCATCTCGAGCAGCAAAACGCAGAGGTGCATCTCCATACTTATTCACTGCATTAACATCTGCCCCTTTTTCTATTAGAGCATTTACTACCTCTATACCACCTTTGCTAGCAGCCCAATGTAAAGGAGTCCTTCCCTGTCTATCTTTTGCATTAATCTCTGCTTTTTTGTCTATTAGAGTATTTACTACATCTGTCCTGCCAATTTGAATACTCAAATGTAAAGGAGTCCTTTCCTGATTATCTTTTGCATTAATCTCTGCTTTTCCTTTTATTAGAGCTTTTACTGCACTTGTACGATCAATTAGAGCAGCCCAATGTAAAGGAGTCCTTCCCTGATTATCTTTTGCATTAATCTCTGCTTTTCCTTTTATTAGACCATTTACTACATTTATATGACCAACTTTAACAGCCCAATGTAAAGGAGCCATTCCCTGATTATCTTTTGCATTAATCTCTGCTTTTCCTTTTATTAAAGCTCCTACTACTTTAATGTTTAATAGTTTGTCTAGGAAAGACTCTATAATATTTTTGCATGCTTTAATATATATAGGTTCCTCACTTCCGGTTTCTCTAGCATGAATATCATCCCCGTACATTTGAGCATTTACTACCTTTGTATAACTTCCGGTAGCAGCCAAATGTAAAGGAGTCCATCCCTGTTCATCTTGTGCATCAACATTTTTTCCTCCTTTTATTAGATCATTTATTTTACCTACATTGCCATTTTTAACAGCATAATGTAAAGAAGTCCATCCCTGTCTATTTCTTGGTACGTTAACTAAGTCCTTCATATTGTTACTAATATTGTTACCATCTGAGTTAAGTAAAGCAAGAGTTAAAGCCTTACCGCCAGCTAAGAACTCTACTAAGCCATTTGGACCTTGGCCACCAATATTACCATCTAAGTTAATTTTAGTATAACCTAAAAGCTTACTGTTAGCTAAGGCCTCTACACCTTTGTCACCAATATTGTTACCATCTAAGTTAATTTTAGTACAACCTAAAAGCTTACTGTTAGCTAAGGCCTCTGCACCTTCGTCACCAATATTGTTAGACTGTAAGTTAAGTGAAGTAAGATTTGAAAGATTACCATCAGCTAAGGCCTCTGCACCTCCGTCACCAATATTGTTAGACTGTAAGTTAAGTGAAGTAAGATTTGAAAGATTACCGTCAGCTAAGGCCTCTGCACCTCCGTCACTAATTTTGTTAAACTGTAAGTCAAGTGAAGTAAGATTTAAAAGATTATCTTTAGCTAAGTTCTCTGCACCTCTGTCACCAATATTGTTACTACTTAAGTTAAGTAAAGTAAGATGTGAAAGATTCCCACCAGCTAAGACCTCTGCATCTGTGTCATCAATACTGCAATACCGTAAAGAAAGCTTTGTAATGTATGTCCTACTCCGTAAAAAGATTACCAATTCGCTTGTATTTATTGTGGTGTGAGATAATGCTAAAGCGTCACCTTCGACATATTGAGAAAAGTCCATTTTACCCTCCATATTAATACTATCATGTAACATATAAACATTACATAATAAACATGCTAATGCTAGCATAAGACAGCTAAACTATAAGTCAACCACTTTTTTAAAAAATATTTTCAATAAAAATGTAAGCCAATTAGCATCACAAAAAATCTAATTATTGACTTTTTCTAAAAACATAAAATAGTACGTATATTTGTGAGAGCTTTTTACGTAAAAGGGGTGTTTCAAAAATAAAAGCGTAAAATTGTTACAACAAAGTTAGGCAAATCAGTTCGTACCTAAATGTGGCAAAAGTAGGCTAAAATAGCTGACTTTGCGATATAGTAAAATTATTATAAATAAAAGTTCGCACGGATCTAGCGGTAGTCCAATCCATCCCAAAACAAACTCTTCTCACGACCCTTGGTTTTGAATGCTGGAAATGGTTGTGTTATTTGAGTTAGTGGTAATTAATGTTAAAGAGTGAAAATTAGTTTATTTGGAAATAAAAGGAAAATTCATTGCAATTCTATATTTAAAATAGAATAAAGCTCTTTTTGCATCATGTATTAATAAAAAAATATATTTTTTTTGCGTATCCTTTCGTTTTAATTAATATGAAGTGATATGACACCTAATGTAGAGTTTAAAGATAATCACGGCACATCAATATCAAATTTGGAAAATGTTAAAATTATAACCTTGAGCGATGAGAAAGGTAATAAGTATACTTTAGATGCAAGCAATGGTAGTCTGGAATTAAAATATAAACAAGATGGTCAAGGTGAAATAAGCTATAAAGTAGGAGGTTTAGCGGCAGCTTTTAAAAGTCTACTTGATATGAAAAGTACTAACAATGATGAACATACAGTACTTGAAGAGAAGTTAGCAGAAAAGTCCATAGTGGAGGCGATATTTTATGCAAAAGATTTTGATAAGGGTGATAGAATCTCTAACTTGATACTAGATAGTACATTTTCTAGGCGAGATATTCTGCCTGCTTACCTAAATAAAAAGGCTGATGTTGAAAATGTATATACTAAGGAAGAAGTAGATGAAGGATTAAATAAAAAGGTTGATGTTGAAAATGTATATACTAAGGAAGAAGTAGATGAAGGATTAAATAAAAAGGTTGATGTTGAAAATGTATATACTAAGGAAGATACAGATAGAGGATTTATTTCTCGTGACAGTGACGGAATCAATAGATTAGCAAGGGAATTATTTTATAAACATGATCCCAATGCAACTTCAATTTTAGTTAATACATTAGGGAAGCTTCTTGATGAAAAATATGAAATATATGGTGATAATAAAACAGCAAAAGATTTTTTGGCAGAAAAGGGTAATTTTGCTAAAGCTGATGGCTCTAATATAAAAATTTTAGAATTCACGAAAAAAATACTTGATGCAACAGAGGATATAGGAGATGGGAAAAAGAAATCAATTTTAGTGGAGAAATTAGGCAGATTTCTTGATCAAACTGCTGATAACGAAAATGCTTATGATGGTAAGATAGCAAAAGCTTTTTTAGGAGACAAGGGGGTGCAGGGATCAAAAGGTGCAGATGGTCCTCAAGGTCCGGCAGGTAGAGATGGAAAAAGCCCATCAATTGAGGAAGTCGCTGTACAGCTACTTACTGATGAAAATAAAGATATATTGGGAAAAACAGTACTTGATATAACTGATAGCACTGGTCAAAATCTTGCTACTCATGTTGCTAATAAAATAAATCTTAATTCGCAGGATTTTATAAATAAAGCTGATCCAATAAAACTCGCTGAGTTGCTTTTTAATAAAAGTAACTTAGATCAATTTGCAGCCAAAAAGATTGCCGAAGATAAAGTTAGCTCGTATAAGATTTCTGAACTAGTATTTAACGATGCTAAGAATGCACTAGCAGAGAATTATCAGTGGGATCAAAAGAGCTTTATTGAAGATATAATAAAAAATGTCGGCACTTCTAGGTTAGCTGAGTTGTTATTTAATGCTGGCAGTATAGAGAAAGGTGAAGCAAAAAGAATTACTGAAGGGAAGGTTAGCCCTGAAAAATTAGCTGAATATTTGTTTAATGCAAGTGGCTTAGGCGATAATATAGATGAGTCGAAGACGTTAGTCAATAACGTAACTCAGCACCTTTTGAATACCAAGGTAGATGAAATAGGGAAAGCGGTTGTGAAGGATAATGAAAATAGAGAGATCTTAGCAGGTAGTCGTATTTTGCAGGAAGGAGTGGCAGAAAAATTAATTAGTAGCAACACAAATAAATTGGGACAAGCTATTCTGAATGTGAAAAACAAATTTGGTAATGACGCAAAACCTGTGCTGGAAACTCATCTTGCCAATAACAGCAGCTTTCAGGAAGCTGTGGCAGGAAATCAAGATTTAAGGACTGCAGTAACAGCTAATTTTGGGAGCAATAGAGATTTTTGCAATATTGTAACAAGAGATCTTAGTAGAGATGAAGAAAGTCTGTTAATTGATAGGCTGCCTTTTTATGAAATTCCAGATGATCCAAATGCTCCGCTTTCTTGGAATTAGTAATGTAATTTTTGCTAGACCAACCGATTCCAAGAAAAATTGTTCTCACGCTTGCTGGTTTTGGGTGCTGGAAATGGTTATATTGTTTAGGTTTTTAACAGTATATATTGCTAAATTAGTAGCAATATATTAAAGACTTTCATCAAAAATTATTCCATAAAAAATTTCTAAATAGGGGTTGATAAGTTTTAAAAATGGAGTATTGTACTGAGTAGGAAAATAGTTTTTTTTATATAGTTTATGAAAGATCAAACGAGCCTTACAACGGATTTTACGCATGCTATAGAAAATGACGACTTTAAACGGTTGGAGGAATATATTGATCAACATATTGATAAATATAATGTTAATCGTGAACTTTTAGATAAGTTGCCTTTGCTGTCCTGGGCTGCCTGTAAAAATAGTGTAAATGTAGCTCAACTTCTTCTTAGTATTGGTGCTGATATTGACATTAGATGTGACCAAAATTGGACACCTCTACACTATGCTGTTAGTGCAGGTCAATACGATATGGTTAGATTTCTTGTTGATCAAGGTGCCAGCATTGTAGCTAAGGATAATAATGTTAAGACACCTTTACGCATAGTAAATGAGCTTGGTAACACAGAAGTAGCAAACTTTTTGAGAGCAAAGCTAGATAAATATTTATTTTCTGCTATAGAAAGAAAAGATATTAGAAAGGTTAGTGATTTTCTTGATGGAGGTGCTAATATTGAGGCTAAAGGTATAAACAATCAAACGCCTTTGTGTGTAGCTTCTTGTAAGGGTAATTTGTATGTCCTTAAACTTCTTCTCAGTAGAAATGCTAAGGTTAACGTTCAAGATGATAGTAGAAAAACACCTTTACATTATGCTGCTGGGAAAGGTCATTTAGATGTAGCTGAACTTCTTCTTGACCGTGGTGCTATAATTGATGCTGAAGACCGTTTTGGTATGACTCCTCTACACTATGCTGCTTGCTACAATAGAGAGGATGTGGTTAGCTTTCTTATAAGCCGAGATGCTAAAGTTGAGGCCATGGATGAAGAAGATAAAACACCTTTACATTATGCTGCTGGGGAAGGTCATTTAGATGCAGCTAAACTTCTTCTTGACCATGATTCTATAATTAATGCTAAAGACCGTTGGGGTATAGCTCCTCTACACTATGCTGCTTACTACAATAGAGAGGGTATGGTTAGCTTTCTTATAAGCCAAGGTGCTAAAGTTGAGGCCATGGATGAAAAAGCTAGAACACCTTTACATTATGCTGCTAGGGAAGGTCATTTAGATGTAGCTAAACTTCTTCTTGAATGTGATGCTATAATTGATGCTAAGGACTGTTATGATCGGGATCCTTTATATTATGCTGATTCGTATAATAAATTAGATGTAGTTAGACTGCTTGAAGGTAGGAATGGTGTGAACACTTGTAACCCTCTTACTAATTTTTTAAGTGCATGTATCCATTCCCCTATTGCTCGTTACTTCGGAAGTGTTTGCGTAGAAGGAGCGCCAATTTTATACAGAAGGCAACGTGCCTCTGCAATTGATCACAATGCTTTGGAAGGTAGTTTACGACTCTTCAGTATCTGTAAAGGAGGAAGAGAAGGTATAGATAAAACACGTTTCAATAAAGAGATTAGTTATCTACATGAAAATGCTTATTTGTATGATGTTTTACTGTTACAAGATGAGGAAAATCAAAACACACTTTTGCATGTGGTTATTAAAGAAAATCAGGTTGATCTTGTAAAAGAACTTTTGTGTATTCTTAAGGAGCCATATCGTTCGAATAAGGTGTATAAGTGCAAGTATTTTGAAGATAAGCAAGAAAATGAAAAGCCGCTTTCTAAAGTTATTAATTCTAAGGATAAAGACGGAAAAGATGCAATTACTCTGGCTATTGAAGGTAATGACCCAGAATGTATTTCGGCTCTTTTCAAGTATTTAACTTATGAAAATATTAACAGAAGGAAAGATGTTAAAAGCGATTACACACCTCTACATGAAGCTGTGCGTTCTAGAAGTAGTAACGCAATTAGTGCGCTTCTAAAATCAGAGCATGTAAACGTTGAGCTCATAGATGGAAGATCTTACAGAGCATGGAAATATGTTAATAATGAAGAAACAAAACAATTGTTTATTAGGTATTATAGTGATAAAATTAATGATTTGCGTAAAGAATTAGCACATTGCAATGAAAAATTAGCGCAAGTTGAGTATTTCCTGTGCAGAACAAAACTTGCTTTTGTATGCTCTGCAGCTTTTGGCTCTTGTCTTAATATGTATAAAAATTTTCATGATGCAAGAAGTGGAGATATGCCAGGTGTTACCATTCATCCTCTCTTGTTGTTATTTTCTAGTGCTACAGGTCTAATAGTGTTGTGTAATCATTTTATCGATTTAACACTTTCAAAGTATAAAGAAGAAAGTGTTAGCTTGCAAAAAAAATTGGACAGTTTTAGAGAAGCAAGAGATAAGTTGGAAAATAAATTACTTCATTTTCAAGAAGGTACATCTCAGGGTATTAGGACGAATTCAATTTCTACGCAACTATCTGATTATGATGACGTACCTGGAACATTAGAATCACCTACCTCTATAAAGAGCTTTGAAAGCTCAGCAAAGGTATCCGTTTATAACCTGCCTAAGGAATTTAAGTAGCCTAATTTAGTAAGTACATAGAAGTAATCATATTAAAGAAGATATTGGTTTTTGAAGTAAGAGGAGAAAGCTCACAATCTTTGCTCATGTGTCTAAATTGGAGAACCAAGAGAAAGTTTGTTCCACAATAGAGATGTTCAAAAAAGTGTGTCAAATCAAAAAGAAAGTAATAAATTGATATAAAAAGGTGAAATAGAAAACCACTTATTGGCTGAAAGTGAAGAAAATAATAGAAAAAATGGGAGAAATGCAAAGGCTTTACGTACAAATGCAGATTCATTTGAACTTTTAACACCAAGAGATAGAGAAGGAACCCCAAATAGTCAAAAAAAGGCAAATAAATTTACATCCAGGGCTTGAAACGAAGATTTTAAGCATATTTGCAAGACCAATCGATTTCCAAAAAAATCTTCTCATGCTAGCTGGTTTTTATTGCTGAAAGTGGTTGTATTATTTAGGTTCTTAGTAATATTTAATATTAAATTAATAGTAATTCATTAAAAATTTTCATCAAAAATTATTTCAAAAAAATTTTAAATTAGGGGTTGACAAGTTTTAAAAGTGGAGTACTATTCCTGAAATACATTAGATTACTAATTTTTTATGGTATGTAAGTGTGTGATGGCTAAGGTAATTTTACTTTTGTGAGCGGGCTATGTTATGTGAGGGCATTCCAGAGTTCTTGTTTGAGGGAAGATGGTCCTTTCTGTGTTGCTTGAGGAAAGAAAAAAGCTCAGGGTAAGAGTGGCTTGTTATAGTGTGATTGCTTAGTTAAGTTAGGTAAGTTTTTATAAATGTGGAGGGACAAATGACTTTAAACAATGATGATTTATTAGTTAGTGCTGCAGGAGCAGGACGCCTTAGTGACGTTAGAGAACTTCTTGAGAAAGGGGCTAATATTGAAGCTAGAGATAGTGATGGTTACACATCTTTGCATAGGGCTGCTGAAGGAGGTCATTTAGAGATAATTAGATTTCTTATAGATAAGGGGGCTAACATTGGAGCTAAAAATAAGGATGGTGGAAAACCTTTAGATGTAGCAAATACCTCTCGTCAGTCAGAAGTAGTAAACTTTTTAGGACCAAAGCAAAGTGAGTATGATAGACTTTTATTTGCTGCTGTAGAAAGTGGGAATGTTAGTGAAGTTACAAATCTTCTCAATATTGGAGCTAGTATTGAAGTTAAAGGTGTAGAAAATGCGGAGTTTAGGTTAGCCCGTTATGTAAAAAGAATTATGGAGATGAGTAATTACCATAATGTTCATTCGGAAAAAAAATCTGAGCTTGAAAGGATAAAAGGAGAATTACCAGAGTCAGTAAAGAATGCAGTATTTTCATCGGAGGTATGTATTAAAAGTGTTTACTATAGTAATGAGTATTTATATCCTGCTAGTGATTATCTTAGCCATGATAGGGATAGAAGGAGAGTATTTACTTGGAGGCCAGGGGGCAAAGATAGTTCATGTCAATGGAAATTTGAACCTGAAGGTAACAACATATATATAAAAAGCACTTATTTTAATGAGTATTTATATCCTGCTGGTAATGGTCTTAGCCATGATAGGGATAGAAGGAGAGTATTTACTTGGAGGCCAGGGGGCAAAGATAGTTCATGTCAATGGAAATTTGAACCTGAAGGTAACAACATATATATAAAAAGCACTTATTTTAATGAGTATTTATATCCTGCTAGTGATTATCTTAGCCATGATAGGGATAGAAGGAGAGTATTTACTTGGAGGCCAGGGGAAAAGATAGTCCATGTCAATGGAAAATTGAGGATTGTGGATCTACTCGCAAGAAGCGTGATGTACAATATAGTATTACAAAAGAAGCTAAGTGTGATCTATCTTATGATAATGCATCAGACAATTCATCGCAAAGTGACGAAATAGGCTATAACAAAATAGGAGCTACAAGCGGAGCAAGTAAGCCGTCTTCATGGATAGATGCTGTTAAAGGTGTTTTTCAGTTTATCTCTTCCCCTTTAAGGGCTGCGTTGCCTTCATTTTCAGAAAATAGCTCTAGCCGTTCTGGTACAGCAGGAAGTAGCTCCAATCATTCTGATACAGTAAGAAACCCAAATATCCAATATACTAGCCAATTTAGTCGTGAAGTTTGTGCGAGTAATAATGCTAGCTTGATGTTTTTCTTGTTACAAGCTTTTCTAGATAAAAAGTGTCCTCTTCCTAAGTTTTCTGATGTTAATCCTGTAAAGGCTCTTTTTTACACATCGGATATTATAAAGTCGTTCAAGGCAGTATTAGAGAAGCAAGCTGAATCGAAAGGTGGTATAAAAATGCACCGCTTAGATATTAATTTTGAGAAATTATTTGAGAAGATTAATGAAAAAATTAGGAGTGGTGAATTTAATGAAATTTCAGGGATTTTAAAATCATACGCAGAGGAAGCATTGCCTGGTAGAGAACCCGGAGATCCCGGTAGATTAAGTCCGAAAAAGTTTGATAAGTTTATGGCTGAATTTAATAGAAGAATAGACCCAGTAATAAATCAATTAATGCAACAAATGTTAAGCAGATTAGAAGTGAGTGACGTAAAAGAACAACAAATAAGCTTGGAGCCTAAAAGTTATCTAAATAATACTTCTGTTCAATGTCATTTAACTCAAGCTAGAGGTCAAGGTAAAGTATTAATTCCTTAATTTTTAAATTTCATCTATCGAAAGGCCGGTAATTTGAGCGATAACATCAATAGAGACACCGGCCTTAAGTGAGTTCTTTGCCACTTCGATTTTCTCTGCTTTCCTGCCTTTTTCATGTCCGATTTGGATGCCTTCTTCTTTACCTTCTTCTCTACCTTTTTCAGTAGCATCATCAAGTTTTTGAGCGAGGACAGCCTGTTCATCAAGAATACGTTTTATTTCCTGTTCATAGGCAATAAATTCTTTTTCTGACCAGTTGAATCTATTTAGCTCTTCATAGGCCTTTTTAATTATTACATCACTACCTATTATTTTTTCCAGCTCTTCTTCACTAGTCTCATCTGCATATCGAAAAAAATAAACCCATTTTTCAACTATATTTTCCAACTGATCTTCCTTATTTTTTTGGAAATTTTGGCAACTCAATAAATATAAAATAGAAATCTTTTAGATCATGCTCATTAGTGTCTTCATCTCGAATAGTATGCTTTGATTTGTACTCAGATTTATTAGGAAACAGTACACAATCTGCTATAGCAATGAAGATAATTTCCTTAAGGTTATGATACTGGTCACCTTTATCAGCTTGCCTTGAGTAAGCTTTAGCAGCATAGTATTGGGCACGTTTTTCAAAGCTTTTAGTTTTAGCGACCTGCATTTCGCAAATGTATTGAGCACCTGTAGAATCTCTACAGAGAACATCAACAATACTTTGCTTTTTAGCGGCGATATCGGGGTCTTGAATAGTACTTAAAAACTCTATATCCTTTATTTCATTTTTACCAGTAAAGCCAAGAATATCATTGAGGAAGTGAATAAGGATATCTCTATTTTTTCAGTACCGAAGATACGCTTAAACGATACATCATTTTGGGATCAAGAAACTTAGAAAAAGTCATAAGAAAGAACCTTAAAAAGCATTAATAATTATACATAATTCTGAAGAAATGTTCAAGTTTTTTATTTTTTTAAGTTTTGAATGCGTTGATGAAAAAAATGTCTCCCATAGATGGCTTTAGAATGCTACTACGCACCTTAGACGTCCTTTTTGTGCATCTTTTATTAACCCTTCTATAAAGCGCCTTAAAAGGCCGGCAAATGGATGCTATGAGTTTGGAGCTGTAGGAGACATCAAAGATACCCTTTTTGGTGTATAAAAATACGAATCTACGACAACATCGTTTAAAGAAATTAGCAGCTATTAATATCTTCTACCTTTTCATAAAAAAATAAACAAAAAAAATTGAAAATTTGATTTGACTTCACCCAAAAGCTATGGCTTTATGCCAATACTGCTAAGAAAATAACAGTAAACATTTAAAAATAATTTATTATTAGTGAAGGGTATATTATATGAACAATAAGAATAAAAGTAAAGATCGTAAAAAAGAAATAGAGTTCCGAATTGACCTTACCCAGAAAAAGTGGAGAGAAAGAAAGGAGTTTTTTCGGGTAAAATAAAATTTTGGAGGATTAGAAATGGCAAGAGAATATACGGCAGAATTCAAATTGGAAGCTGTTAAGCTGGCAAATGAACAAAGAAAGGTAGGTCAACCAGTTGCAAAAGTAGCAAGAGATCTAGGAATAAGGGATAGTGTATTAGGAAAATGGATG
>NZ_JAPQLN010000102.1:0-33398 GCF_028981745.1 Wolbachia endosymbiont of Drosophila tristis
TCAGTAGCTTATTATTCTGGTATTTATAACAAGAACGGTCAGTGAATACCTAAATTTGAGTAAAAGAAATTTCACTACCACTCACTAATCCGGCTAAAATTCAAGAATTTCAATGCTTTAGCTATTTTCAATAGAATTAAATTTATTAATATAAATAACAAGTTACTATTCTTAAATTTGATCAGATTGATTGCAAAAAAAACAAGATTTTCAATAAGTTGCTTATAATCCTAATTATAGTTAGCCTTTCATAAGTAGCGATGCAACAAAGCCATTCCAGCGTCACGCGCTGCCATGTGATATACAATTTCCTTCGAATTACAACGTACGTGCGCTCTATATGCACTTGATTGACAAATGCTCTCTTATCAAAATCTCAAGAATCTGCACTATATTTAATGCTGCGCCTTTGCGCAGGTTGTCAGCCACTATCCACATATTTAATCCGTGCTCAACAGTATTGTCTCTTCTAATACGCGATACATATACAGCATTCTCCTGTACAACATCAATTTGAGTTATGTATTCACTATCTTCACGCCTGTTGTACACTAAAACTCCACTATCTTCGGCTTCACTTAGCACTTCACGAGCTTGTTCTTCAGTGATATGTTGATCAAATTCCACATTTACTGCCATAGCGTGACCGATAAAGACGGGTACCCTTACACAAGTTGCAGTAACTTTTATATCTTCCTCTAAAATTTTTTTTGTCTCCTCTTGCATTTTCCATTCCTCTTCTGTAGAGCCATTTTCCATGAATTCTCCTACATGGGGAATGCAATTGAATGCTATTTGCTTAGAGAATATCTTGGGTTTTTTAGCTTCGTTCATAAAGATTTTTTTTGTCTGGTCATAGAGCTCATCCATTGCTGCTTTGCCTGCACCAGAAGTTGATTGATAAGTTGAAGCAACGATTCTCTTTATTTTTGCTTTTTGGTGTAATAGATGTAGTACTAGCAGCATCTGTATTGTAGTACAGTTTGGATTGGATATTATGTTGTGGTTTTTATATTCCATAATTTTTTCTTTATTAATCTCTGGAATAATGAGTGGCACACCCTCTTTCATTCTAAAATGGGAACTGTTATCTATCACGATGCATCCAGCCTGTGTTGCAATTGGTACATACTCTTCAGAAACATGAGATCCAGCACAGAAAATGGCTACATTAGTTCCAACGAAGTCATAATCCTCAAGGCATAAAACTGTTAACTCTTTGTCACCAAAGCTCACCTTCTTCCCTTCTGATTTTTTCGATGCAAGTGCAATAACGCAATCTATCGCCTCATCTTGAAATTCAGCAAGCGTGCTTAATACCTCACGCCCTACTCTTCCGGTTGCTCCAATAACAGCAATTTTGTATCTCATATAGATGAACCTCTAATTTTAAAGTTCTATTATATTTTTACTGACAAAATTTACAATTGTTTTAATATTTTTACCTTGCAATTAATTGTAATTTAGCTATTATTATGCAATATTAGTAATATTACATAATGAAATGAAAGATGAGTAAGGAATACGATGAAACTAAGGTTAAACCTGCAATGTCTACACCTCAAGGGCCTGAAGGAACCAATGGATCAAAGGCCCAAAGTGTTCTTTCGAATAAAAGAAAGCCTACAATAAATTTTGATGATAAAAAGTATGGTGTAAAAACCTCTAAAATAGACCAACAGTCTCTAAACAAAAGACAAGAATCTTCAAAGCTAAGAGATCTCTTAAGGTCAATACCAATAATAAGGAGATTTTTAGCAAGGATTTTCACACCTGAAAAAATAGAAATCATCAGTAACCCTATATATGACAACATGGAAGCATATAAAAAATCGCAGGAAGATTACCCTAGTAAGATAAAAGAGGAAACTAGTATAGATGATGAACACACAAAAGAAGTAGATAGTAAACTTGAGAAGGGTAATGTTGAACAAGTGGACAACAAGAAAAGTCGTAGTTCATAAATATCAATCATTTAAAAATTATCTCTAGTTATAACATTGTATCTGTTCAGATGCATGGCTCATGTACAAATATTGAAACAAAAATTCCAGTGCTCCTTTCTCGTCATCCCAGTGCGTGACACTTGTATCTTTATGATGTGAGGCATTAGAGCTAAAATACCTCACAGGGAGGGTGAAGCTGATGCGACACTAATGCCATTAAGCCAGATTTTGCTTCCCTCCCATAGAATTAAAGACTGAACAGTATCTTTTGGAATTATATCCCGTATTACAAGGTTAGTCTAAACTCTCAGTTTATTTATAGTCTTGGAGGCAATTTTATGCAAGTAAATGCTATTTTGGGTGTGGATATTTCAAAAAAGAAATTTGATGTTTGTTTGTTAGTGGACAGTAAAAAACGACACAAAGTCTTTCAAAATAATCAAGATGGTTTTGCAAAACTTGTAGTTTGGTGCAATGGCCATGGAGCAAATCTTACTCATTTATGTCTTGAAGCAACTAGTTGGTATGGAGAAGATTTGGCTACTTTTATGCACGATTTAGGACATAATGTCAGTATAGTAAACCCAGAAAGCTTTTGGCAAAAGTGAGCTGCTCAGAAATAAGACAGATAAATCAGATGCAGCTATGATAGCTAGATTTTGTATCGCCAACAAACCTGCTCTTTGGAAGCCCATTGCACCTGAAATGAGGCATTTGAGGGAGCTTTACCGTTGCATGCAATCGCTAAAAGATGATAAGGTGCAACAGACAAATCGCTTGGAAAACAAAAATATGCATTCCAGTTGCAAAGAAGCTATATCTAAAGTAATTTTGGCAATAGAGGAGCAAATTATTGTTCTCGAAAAAGAAATTAATGAGCATATAAATAACTATCCACATCTAAAAAATATGGTGGAAAACCTTAAGACTATAAAAGGTATAGGATATCTTACTGCTGTTGCTGTTGTCGCAGAAATGCCATCAGTTGATAACTTTGACAATGCTAAACAATTTACAGCTTTTCCTGGTCTAAATCCAGGACATTATCAATCGGGATCGTCAGTAAGTAAGAGAAGTTGCATATGCAAAATAGGATCTGAGCGTATTCGAAAAGCTCTTTATATGCCAGCTATAGTAGTCAAAAACCATAATAATCATTTTCAAAAGTTTTGTCAGCGTCTAGCAAGTAAAGGCAAATGTCCAAAAGTCATAGTTCTTGCGTTAATGCGAAAATTAATGCATGTCTTTTTTGGTATTCTTAAAAATAATCAACCATTTAATTGTAATTTTGTTGGATAATTTGTTTGACAGCAGAGACAGTATCTGGGATCCAGATTGGGCACTAAGTTGGTAAACACGAAAGCGATTAATCCTTTACAACGTTTTTGATGGAACTGCGCGAAAGAACTGGATGCCAGTGTCACGCACTGGCATGACACCCATTTCTTCCTATAGTTGTCTTTTCTCGTCTACCTTATTTTGCCACTCTGCTGAACAGATACATAACATTTGCTATACAGAAACTCTGCGATACCAAAATAAATAAAGAGGTACGCCACTTGCAGTGAATAAGCTTGCGATCAGCAAGGTATTCACAGAAGTTTCAAATATTACCCAGCAGCAAAAGGTTGTTGCTATACTGCCAATTAAAAATTTGTAACAACTCTTTTCTTGCACAATAACTTTGAGAAAAGCAAGACTGCATGCAAGGTAAACAAATAAAAATGAAACTACAGAAAAGTCGATAATTGATGTGATCTGCTTAGCAAAATTGTTGCTTGAAGTGAGGATTAGTAAAGTTGCAGTTCCAACTGAGCTAGTTGTTATGCCCCAGAAAGGAGAACCGTGCTTGTTTCTTTGAGCAAAAAACTGTGGCATCAGTTTATCTTTTGCAAGGCCAAGGGCCACTTGTCCACTAGCTAGTACCCAAGCGTTTAAAGTACCAACACAAAAAATGAACGCAGTTATAGAAATAATCAAGTGCCAATTGCCAGAGGCCATAATTTTTATTGCGTCAACATATGGTGCTCTTGAACTTGCTAAATCATTGCCATTTATTAATCCCATAATTGCAAGATTGTTGATAAAATACACAACAGCAACAGAGATTGTTCCAAGTACCACAGCTCTTGGTATTGTTCTAGCTGGATTATCAACTGACCCTGCAGGTGCTGTTGCCAATTCAACTCCAATAAAACCCCATAGAGTAATAAGTGTAGAACGGGCAAGAATCTGCGATGTTGTAAGATTTGATATTTCTTCACTTATGATGAAGTTATTTCTATCAAAAAAAAACAATGCTGCTATAGGTATTACAAGCAATACAGAAATTTTTATCACCGTCAATAAAAACTCAACACGTCCAGCAGTAGCTACTCCTCTAAAATTTATTAGTGTAATAATTGTAAGTAATAACATCTCTAAAAACAGATGTACGTTTTGAATATCTTCATGGAAAAATGGTGTAAGATAACCAACACCCACAACTATTACGGCTGTTGTGCTAACCCATGAGATCACCCAATACGTCCAACCAACAAAAAAAGCTGCAGCAGGGCCAAAAGCATGCTTTACATAGACGTGAGGGCCACCCGTTTCCGGAAATTTTGCGCAGAGTGAGGCAAAAACTAAAGCAAGAGATATAGCACCAAGCCCTGATATTATCCAGCTTATAAGGCTATACATGCCATATGGAGCAAGGCTAATTGGAAGCATAAAAATTCCAGAGCCAATTTGGCTGCTAATCACTAAGGCAAAAATAGCCCAAAAACCTATTTTATTTGACACAATAATTCTTATCTAAATAGATTAACAATATACCCTAAACTCAGAAATTTCAATTGATCTTTTAACATAAAAACTTGCATTTTTTCAATTTGTTCCTAAAATAGACTATATTAACAGATTATTAAGAGGGGGTTATGAATCCGAGATTAAAAGCATTTTTGGTTGTTTGTAGTATTATTGCATTTTTGATTGCACTTTTGTTTCTCGTGTATTATTTAAATCTTCTTGTTAACTATATCCTTGACCCGATTCTAGTTCGTCCCTTTGAAAGATTATACAAAAACTTAATTGTTGATGGTCTTTATGCCTATTTATCTACAAGCACTTCTAGCCCTGCACTAGCATTTTTGGCTACAGGTTTTATTGTTATTGCTGCGTTTATTTGCCTGAATAAAATGCTTCTTCCCTTGCAAGAGAAGATCATAAACAACCATACCTCCTTTAAAAACAACAATATTGATAGCAATAGCATGTTGTTTGAGGTTTATAAAGATCCAACAATAAAATTAAAGGACAAAATCTTATTCTTCAGTATACACTTGATATATTACCTACAGCTTCCATTTTTATATATTGCATCAAAGGTATCAGCTCTACGTGGGTTTCTTATATTTAATTTTGGTTTATTATTGTTAAATTATGCACTGCTAATTCCAGTAGCACTTCTTGAGTTAATAAAATATCCATCAGTAAAACTCTTTTCACCTTTGGGTTTGAATGTAAAGCAGCTAAGCTTTTTGTTTAATGTAAGTGATGTGGGTACTAGTAGTCAGAGCGTTCATACTAGAAGTTTTCAGCAAAGCGTTATTGAATGTGCCAAAAAATTAAAGGAAGAACATGGTACGCCGTTAAATGAGTTGGATGAAGAGTTTAAAAGTTATATAAGCGGTTTAACAAGTCAGCAAAAACGAATGATAGAACCTTATCTAAGATTGGATGGTTATGAAACTGGGGAGTGGGTAAATTGGGCAGATTCACAAACCGGATTGACATTGACACAGGCTATAAATTTAGTTTTAATTGCGGCAAGAAAGCAAAATGCAGATATAGAATTATTGAAGTCTATATTACTGGTTCGCTTTGAGGAAAGTAATCGCCAATGTGGTCCTGGAATGCTCAACCGTATCATTTATGCATTAAGTGGTCTTAAAGCGGAAAATAATTTTGCAGCTCAACTAGAGCCTCAGCCAATAGGAAAGTTGGCTAGTGATGCTACTAAAAGATTTCTTGAGAAATATGTGGATAAGCACTACCATAAAATAAAAGTTTTGAAAGAAAATTTTGATAATTTGTATTCACCAAGTTCTGGGGTGGATTTGAGCAGCGTGAGTGATGAAGTAAAGGATGGCATTTCTTATACAAGAGATGCTATAAAAGAATTTGTGTTTAAGGAATTATATGTAAAGTTTTATAACGACTATGGAGAACATATTCGGAGAGGGCAAATAAAACAAAGGCTAAGAGAATTAATAACAGATGAAGTCATAGATGCAGCAATATCTTATAAGATAGACGAGATAGAAATTCCTGCAGAACCACTGACTTATCTTGAAAGAGTAAAAACATTTTTTGGAGGTCATGCAAGGTCTTCTGCTGCTTAGTGGTTTAGTTCGTGCTATATAGCTAAACTGACTTAGATTTACTGACAATTTTAAAACAACAAATTCGTCATTCCGCTACTAGTTAGCGGAATCTATACCGCGAATGAATCCATAGCTGTACGAACATTGTGATTTGAGAGCAATTTCCACAAGGGAGGGTGTCATTCCAGTGCTTGGCACTGGAATCCAGCCTTTATTATGCAGCCACTTGGTTGAAATGAAGTCTTCTGGATCCCAGTGTCTAGGCACTGGGATGACACCATTTGCTGTGCAATTTACCTTCAAAAATGAATGTTCGTACAGCTATGGAATGAATCGTGGTATGACGCGTTAGCTATAGCTTTGTCTTCCCTTTTCTGAATGGCTTGCAAGCTGCTATCTCTACAAAAACTATATTTTTCTTCAGAAGAGAGTTATATTGTAACTATGGACAAAATAATCATAAAAAAATTTGGTGGGACTTCGCTAACTGATTTAAACCGAGTTGCAAATTTGATAAAAAACGATATTGAGAAAGGTTGTAATGTAATCGTTGTTGTATCTGCTGTTGCAGGATTTACTGACCAAATGGTTTTTCAGGCTAGGCAAATCTCAAATTTAAGTTATAGACAAGAGTTATCAGAGTATGACGTTATGCTTTCAGCAGGAGAACAAATCTCTTGCGGTCTATTAGCTATCACTCTCCAATCGATCGGAGTTAATGCTAAATCGTGGCTTGCCTGGCAGTTACCAATTGTAACTGATGATTTTTATTCTGAGTCTAAAATAAAAACAATAAAGATTGAACGTGTGAAAAGATCTTTTGCTGAGGGTTATACTGCTGCGATCATTGCTGGTTTTCAGGGTATAAATGATGATAGAATCACTACTTTTGGAAGAGGAGGCTCTGATATATCAGCAGTTGCCTTCGCGGTAGCCTTTGGTGTTAGAACTTGCGAAATTTTTACTGATATTGATGGAATATATACAGCAGACCCGAGAATTGTTCCAAAGGCACGCAAGCTCAAATTTATCTCTTACGATGAAATGTTGGAAATGTCGTCATCTGGTGCTAAAATACTGCATAATCGTTCAGTACAACTTGCAATGAAACATAACATTAAAGTGCAAGTGCTATCCACTTTTAAGGAAGTAGAAGGCACCACAGTGCTACACAAAAGGGATGTACTAGAGAGATACTTAATTACTGGAATAACTTATAGCACTAATGAAGCTCTTGTAACTTTCACTAACCTTGCAAATAACTTGCGTACTTTAAGAGATATAGCAGGAGCAAACGTTAAAATTGATATGATACATGGGTCAAGTTTTGTTATCTCCAAATTTGATATTGATTTAATGGAAAAGTTACTGAATAAGAATGAAAATTATGCTATAAACGATAATGTAGCTAAAATTTCAATAATTGGTATTGGTGTTATGTCTAACACTGAAGTGATGCACCGCACACTCAAGGTTTTAAGCGAAAAAAAGATAGAAATACTTGCTATCACAACATCTGAAATCAAAATCAGTATAATTGTTCAAAAAGAATGCGCTGTAGCTTTAGTCAAAGATTTACATACTGAGTATGAGCTTGATATGCAGCACTAGGATAGGCTTGACGTCCAGTTGTCTAAGAGTATGTCTTAAAAAGGAATGAGGAAAAAAATATGATAGTGTAAGTAAAAAATAGGAGGGAAAATTGTATCCAAGTGATATAAGTGATAAGGAATGGGAAATTTTGGAGCCACATGTTGCACAAGGAAAGATAGGGAGGCCAAGAAAGCACAATATCAGAACAATTATTAATGCAATAAGGTATATAATGAGAGGTGGTTGTCAATGGAGAATGCTGCCGAAAGATTTTCCTCCATGGAAGACGGTGTATGACTATTTTCTCAGGTGACGTAGTAATGGCAAATTGGAAAAATACATAATATGCTAGTAAAAGAGGTAAGAAAAATGTTTGGTAAAAATGAAACACCTTCAGTAGGAATAATTGACAGTCAATCAGTAAAAACCACTCAAAAAGGGGATCCAGAGGATATGATGCTGAAAAAAATAAAGGGTAGAAAACGTCATATTGTTGTAGATACAGTGGGCTTAATTATTGCGGCTGATGTTCATAGTGCAAGTGTTCAAGATCGTGATGGTGCTCTAAATCTTTTCACTCAAGCTAAATACAAGGCTCCAACTTTACGTAAGTTTTTTGCTGATCAAGGATACATAGCAAAACCGCTGTTTATTGGAGACAGGATACGATTACCAAGAAAGCTGTTGATGTTACAGGATTTTTCGACAATCTGGACCACAATTTAGCACTGCAGGCTATCAAGAAGCACACAGACTGCAAATGGGTCATACTGTATGTTGAAAGGTGGATGAAATCCCCTATTCAGCAAGCAGATGGCAGTAAGGTAGTTAGGGAAAAAAGGAGTTCCGCAAGGAGGTTCAATAAGCCCAATCATTTCAAACATATTTATGCACCATGCATTTGATATATGGATGAAACAAAATCACCCAACAGTACCATTTGAAAGATATGTGGATGATGCGATAGTGCACTGCAGAACTAAAAGACAGGCAGAATTTATGCGAGCAGCAATTGAAGAAAGATTGGCATAATGTAAGCTAAAATTGCAACCTGATACCAATGCCATTCCAAAACTCCATCATTATACTGCCTTAGTATAACCTTCTCACTTCTATTGTCTATTTGTTTGTTATGTAATAGAAATTGGTATGAGATTGAAGAATTAAGTGTGAACGGTTACAGAATTTTTGCCAGGAGAAACATATAGTTAAAGTAATTCAGATTTGTAAGATATGTTTATCTGCAATTATAGCTTCAACAGTAGGCAATGTTGCTTTTAATTACCTCAACATTTTCTCTTGGCAATTCTTTAATGAACCGAGAAGTGCGCATCGGTTGCCACTGGTTGTTAATTTCCCTCCTATCTGCACATGAAATGATTAACCTTTCTTTGGCTCTGGTTATGCCAACATATGCGAGTCTCCTTTCTTCTTCTAAAGCTTTACCACTTTTGTCATCAAAAGATCTTTGATGAGGAAATAATCCCTCTTCCCAACCAGGTAGAAACACGCACGGGAATTCAAGTCCTTTGGCTGCATGAAGAGTCATAACATATACGGTGTCATCGTTATTCATATTATCCACTTCCATCACCAGACTTATATGCTCCAAGAAAGTTGTGGCATTATCGAAATTTTTTAAAGATGAGATGAGCTCTTTAACATTTTCTATTCGTGCTAAGCCTGTTACCTCCTCATTTTCAAGCATTTCAATATATCCTGATTGGTTTGCTACGATTTTAACGAATTCATGCAGTGGTTTTACGCTTACTATTTCTTCCCAAGCTTTAATTTTATTTAAAAAATCGTTGAGTGAGAGTTTAATTCTTTCGGTTACCTGATTACTATTAACTAATATTTTTGCTGCCTCAAAAAAAGAAATTTTGTTATCCTGAGCAGTCGTGTATATTTTCTTTAGAGTTGTAGCTCCTATGCTTCTTTTTGGCCGATTTACTATCCTTTCGAAAGCTAAGTCATCGTTATTGTTTGTAACAAGTCTTAAATATGCAATTATATCACTGACTTCCTGACGTTCGTAGAATTTTACGCCACTTATAATCTTGTAGGGAATTGAATATTTTATAAAATACTCTTCGAGAACTCTAGTTTGAAAAGTGGCCCTTACCAGCACTGCAATGTCACTAAATCTGTATTTATTGAGTTTCAATATCTGTTCGCTTATGAACCTTGCTTCAGCTTTCCCATCCCATAATTTTATTAGATTTACCTTTTCCCCTTCAATGTTTGTTGTCCACAATTTTTTTTCTAAGCGAGTCTTATTGTGATTGATAACATATGACGCAGTTGCAAGTATGTGGGATGTTGACCTGTAGTTACACTCTAGTTTAACGGTTTTTGCATTTTTAAAATCATCAGAAAACTTCAAAATATTTTCAACTTCTGCACCACGCCAACTATATATCGACTGGTCATCATCTCCTACACAGCAAATATTTGAGTGCTCTTTTGCAAGGTATTTTAGCCAAAGATATTGTATCGCATTTGTATCTTGATATTCATCTACCATAACATATTTAAACTTGTTTTGGTAGTAGGACAGAACTTCGGTCTTTTGATTAAAGAGCTGTATGTTATATAGCAATAAGTCACCAAAATCGACAGAATTAAGGAATTTCAACCTTTCCTGATACTGGTGATAGACTTTGAGTGCAGTTACATATACTGGCCTAAATGATTGAATATCTTCCACTTCAGATGGCAATAAGCACTTCTCTTTCCATTGCTGAATAATATTCATAATGGTCTTACATTTTTCTGATAGGTAATCAGGATTTATTTCATTGATAATATTTTTTATTACCTGTAATTGGTCATCCACACCAATGATTGTAAAATTGGGGTTTAAGCCCACAATTTCTGCGTGCAGGCGCAAGATTTTTGCTGCAATTGCATGGAAAGTGCCAAGCCATGGTATGTTTGTGCCCGTTAGCTCAAGTACCCTTGATACCATCTCATTTGCTGCTTTATTTGTAAATGTAACTGCTAATATCTCATCAGAATAAGCGTGACCGTTTCTAATTATGTGTGCTATTCTTGCAGTAATCGTTCTTGTTTTTCCCGTCCCGGCTCCTGCCAGTATCAAAACTGGTCCATCTATGTTAGTTACAGCTGATTGTTGTTCTGGATTTAGCAGTGAGAGATAATCGTTCATCGTAGCCCTATAGATTATAACTTCGTAAAGTTAAACCTATGATTGAAATATTGTAAAGGTTTTACTGAATAGAACAGTTAAAGAATGCTTCACTCAAGTACTACATATTTAAACGTAGGTTTTACATCTATTTTGTTTTAGTAGTTTCAGGTGTATGTCGAGTAACAACAACTTGATTTGAGGTATTGGCACCAGAACTTCTGCTTGTTGGGTGGATAAGTGGAGTTTGGAATGGCTTATATGTACGGTTTAGTTCCTTCATTTCTATTTCTTCAACTTCAACAAGGGGTTTTTCTTTTGGGGTATAGCGATTATGCGTTGCAGGTCGTTCAGTGAGATTTTCATATGTTTCTTTCAACCAAGTTCCGATATCATACATAAATCCATACGCTTTTTCTTTAAATTCTCTCAATGATCTACTGAAACTTGCTAGTGTGTTATTAAAGTAAATTGTCATATAGTCTCTTGTGGTGTATTGAGAACTTTCTCCATCTAGTCTGCTACTTTGTGCGTTAGAACTATTGTTGCTTTTAAAATAACCAAATATGTTGTACATTTTGAGCCGCCATTAATTACTAACATACACATATTATATATTGATAAATTAAGGACTTAGTGTATTGATTAAGCACTTAGAAAGCGCTCTGTATAATAATTTAAAATGGAGCTGGAGCTTTGTAGTACAATGTTTTCAAACGTTTAATATAATATTGACTTTACAACGATAGTCACTTTAAATTAGTAACTATTGTTGCAGTTAAAGTATCAATGCCTTTTTTCTTTTATTTTTTTGCAATTCTTAGCATTTTATCTGCTGTATGCGTAATTAGTGTAAGAAATCCTGTGCATGCAGTATTATTTTTAATTTTCACCTTCGTTAACTCTGCAGTGCTTTTCATTCTCCTTGGAGCTGAATTCATCGCTATGATGGTACTGATAGTATACATCGGTGCAGTTGCAGTGTTGTTCCTCTTTGTAGTTATGATGCTCGATATTGACTACATAAGATTGCGCCAGGGTTTTGCGAAGCATTTCACTCTTGGTGCTATATTGTGTGGTGTGTTTTTTTTGATTATCAGTTTTGTAATCCGCAGCTCAACGCTGAATATAAGTAATGTTATAAACTATAATGCCAATAACGTGAAAGCTATCGGTAATTTGCTCTACACTGACTACATGTACGCTTTTCATCTTTCTGGAATTTTGCTACTTGTTGCAATTGTCGGTGCAATTGCTCTTACTTTGCAGGACAAGAAAAAAGGAGTTAAAAAACAGAATGTATTAAAGCAATTGACGCAATCTTCATCTGTAAAATTGGTTAAGGCTAAATTTGGAAAAGGAGTGGAATGGAAATAGGATTAAATCATTTTTTGATAGTTGCTGCTATTTTGTTCACTGTTGGGGTGTGCGGTATTTTCATCAACCGTAAGAGCATAATCAATATATTGTTATCAATAGAAATATTATTGTTGGCGATTAACATCAATCTAGTTACTTTTTCTGCCTTTATGAATGATATAGTTGGGCAAATTTTTGTGATGTTTGTGTTGACTGTTGCGGCAGCAGAGTCAGGAGTTGGGCTTGCAATATTGGTTGTATATTATAGAAGCCGTGGCAATATAGATGTTGAACAAGCAAATTTAATGAAAGAATGAAAGAATGAAAGTATGATGGATATACTGAAATTAATAGTATTTTTGCCACTTTTTGGTTCGCTATTTGCAGCACTTTTTAGAAAAAGTCAGTTAGTTACAACGGCAGGGATTGGAATATCTGCAGTTTTATCTTGGTATGTTTTTCTCACCTTCTCTGAAAATTATCACTTGAGTTTATTTCCTTTGTTTTCATTGAGCATCTTAAAAGTAAATTGGGCAATTAGTGTGGATGCTCTCTCATCCTTAATGCTTATTGTTATTACCACCGTTTCACTGGTAGTACATCTCTACTCTATCGGTTATATGGAGCATGATAAGGGGAAGTCGAGGTTTTTTTCTTACCTATCGCTATTTACGTTTTGCATGATTGTGCTGGTTGTAAGCGATAATTTCGTGCAGCTTTTTTTTGGCTGGGAAGGGGTTGGCCTATGTTCTTATTTACTCATAGGATTTTGGTTCCAAAAATATTCTGCAAATAATGCAGCAATTAAAGCATTTGTTGTGAATAGGGTAGGAGACTTTGCACTATTGATTGGAATCTTTCTTATTTATTATACATTTCACTCTTTGAATTTTACTGAAGTTTTTGACACAACTGATCTTCTTGGCACGCAGAACATTAGGGCATTCTGCTGTGAATTCAAAGTAACTCATATAATATGCATATTACTTTTTATTGGCTGTATGGGTAAATCTGCACAGCTTGGTTTACATGTTTGGTTGCCAGATGCAATGGAAGGGCCAACTCCTGTTTCTGCACTTATTCACGCAGCAACGATGGTAACAGCAGGTATATTTTTAGTAGCAAAGTGTTCTCCATTGTTTGAGTTATCAAATGTGGCACGAGAATTAATAGTTATCGTTGGAGCACTCACTGCTTTTTTTGCAGCCACCGTTGCAATTACTCAGAACGATATAAAGAAAATAATTGCTTATTCAACCTGCAGTCAACTTGGTTATATGTTCATGGCATGTGGGCTTTCTGCTTACAATGTTGCTATTTTTCATTTAATGACACACGCTTTTTTTAAAGCTCTACTATTTCTTGGTGCTGGCAATGTGATTCATGCAATGCATCATGAGCAAAACATTCAGAAAATGGGAAATTGCTGGAAGAAAATCCCTTGCACTTACGCTCTCATGTGGATTGGATCTCTTGCGCTTTCTGGGATATTCCCATTTGCAGGTTTTTATTCAAAGGATTTGATAATTGAACATGCTTATAGCACGGATAGCTTTGCTTTTGTAATAAGCTTAGTTGTTGCATTCTTCACAGCGTTTTACTCTTGGAGGTTATTGCTTCTTGTGTTCCACAGCCAAAAACAAAGTAAAATTAATATACATGAGGCACCAAAGATTATGCTTATACCATTACTGATACTCGCTTTTGGATCAGTATTTTCTGGAATATGGGGAGCAAATATTTTGAACATAACTAGTAATGCGTTTTGGAAATCAAGTTTAGTGATGATTGATGAGCATGGAGTTCATAATTTCTTTATAAAACTACTGCCAACCTTAGCAAGCCTAAGTGGAATAGCACTTGCGTACCTAATTTACCAATATCAAGTAATTAGGCAAATTAAGAGTAAATTTTTACTTAAGTTTTTGCAGAATAAATGGTACTTTGATGAGGTGTATGAGTTTGTTATAATTGCACCGATAAGGTTTATATCTAGGCTTCTATGGAAGTTTGATGTTAAGGCTATTGATTCATTTGGACCAAATGGTGTTGTAAGGTTGGTTAATGAATGTTCAAAAAGTTCTATAAAGTTACAAACTGGTTATATATTTGATTATGCATTTATTATGTTTGTTACTCTAATAATCGGTGCTTTATATATTATTGGAATTAAATAGAAGGTGTTGTTACTTAGTATATTCTTGCTTCCACTGATAGGAGCGTTGATTTTATCCTTAATCAGGATTAATCATCAATCTATACACTTAAGATTCCTTGCTCTATTTTTTGCTGTACTTCCATTTTTGCTTAGCATTGTAGCTTGTATAGAATTTGATTATAACAATGCGGACTTTCAGTTTGTCAGCTACCCAATTAGAAATGTTGGAATAGGGATAGATGGTATATCGTTGCTTTTCCTTCTGCTTACAACTTTCTTGTTTGTAATTTGTATACTCTACAACTGCAAAATGAGTTATACGACCCTAAAAGCCTATATGGCATTGTTTCTACTGCTTGAGAGTTTTGTAGTCGGTTTTTTCGTTTCACTGAATGCTATAAGCTTTTATGTGTTTTTTGAAGCTGTTTTAATACCAATGTTCTTTATTATTGGCATCTGGGGAGGAAAACACAGGGTATATGCAACGTTTAAGTTGTTTCTTTATACATTAACTGGCTCATTATTATTTCTACTTGGATTGGTTTACATCTATAACATTTTTGGAACGTTTAATATACAAAAATTAGCTACATTAGTGCCAAGCCTTGATCTTGAAGTGCAGTCATTGCTGTGGATTGCATTTTTTATTTCTTTTGCAATAAAAGTACCGATGTTTCCATTTCACACTTGGCTTCCTGATGCACATGTGCAATCACCAACTTCTGGATCTGTGATTTTAGCTGGCTTGCTTATTAAAATGGGGGGATATGGATTTTTAAGGTTTTCTATTCCAATGCTTCCTCAGGCAAGTTTGTATTTTTCAAATTTCGTTGTTGTGCTGAGCATTATTGCGGTGATATATGCTTCTCTAGTTGCGTTTGCTCAAGATGATATAAAGAAGTTAATAGCTTATTCTTCAATAGCACATATGGGGATCGTTACTGCTGGCCTCTTTTCATTTTGTGAGGAAGGAGTACTGGGTAGCATATTTCAAATGATTAGTCATGGCCTTATTTCTGCTGCTTTATTTTTATGTGTTGGAATGCTATATACTCGAACTGGAACTTTGGAGATTGCAAAATATTTTGGCATAGTAAACACAATGCCAAAATTTGGTTTTATGTTCATTTTATTTTCAATGGCTTCAATAGGGCTACCTGGAACATCTGGGTTCGCAGGTGAGTTTTTGGCTATGGTTGGAATGTTTAAGAGCATAGGGTTTTTTACAGGATTTATCGCACTTGGCACTATTTTAAGCGCAGTTTATATGCTGAATTTATGTAAGCAAATAATATGGGGGGTTAGCTATTCTAAATTATTAAATAACCGTTTGGATAGCATAGAATTTTCTGTCTTAATTCTGCTTGCAGTGTTTGTTATTTTGCTTGGATTTTACCCAACCCTTGCACTGAATTATTTGAAGCCATGTATGGCAAATTTGTTAGTCAAATATAATGCGCTATGAATTATATACAGATATTGCCGGAAACGTTCTCTATTATCTCCTCGTTAGTGTTGCTGCTGCTTGGGATTATATTTAACCGCAGAACTATCAACTTATTAGCACTTGGCTGCACAGTGGTAACTTTGATTATTTTAATTCTTTCGGCAGAAAACAATGAAATTTTTCTCTTTAATTCGTTGTTAAAACTCAATTTATACATCAGGTCAGCCCAAGGGTTAATTCTCAGCACAGGAATTTTAATACTTTTGATGCTGAATTTATCAAAATATGACTATAAGTATGAATTTTCAATGCTGATTCTTTTTGCGCTATTTGGCATGATAACTTTGGTTTCAGCAAATAGTCTGATTTCTTTTTATTTAGCTTTTGAGTTGATGAGTATATCTTTGTATGTTCTTGCGAGCTTTAATAAAGATTCGATTTATTCATGTGAAGCAGGAGTGAAATATTTTACACTCAGTGCATTATCTTCCTGCATTATGCTATATGGAATGTCGCTGCTTTATGGATATACAGGACAAGTCAATTTCTCTGAGCTCGGTTCATTCTTGCAAAACCATCAGATAACTTATGGAATAGTTTTTGGGTTAGTCTTTGTCCTAATTGGTTTGTGTTTCAAGCTTGCTATTGCTCCTTTTCATATGTGGGCTCCAGATGTCTATCAAGGTGCACCTACCATAGTAACTGCGTTTTTTTCTACGGCCCCAAAAGCTGCACTTGTAACATTTTTAATTCGATTGATGAATGAAGAGTTAGTAAATGTAAAAAGTTATGTTCAGCCTATTTTCTTATACGTTTCAGCATTGTCTGTTCTTATCTCAGCTTTTGGGGCCTTACGTCAGCAAAACTTAAAAAGGCTGCTTGCTTACAGTTCAATTGGTCACATTGGTTTTATATTTGCTTCACTTTCTATTTTTACACAAGCAGGAACAGATAGTGCCTTAATGTATCTGGTGATATATATCATCACAAGCATAGGGCTATTCTCATATCTTGTACAAATTGACGATGAAGATTGTGATATTGCAAATTTATCTGGTATAGGGAAGAAACGCCCAATTGTAGCATTTCATCTTTCTGTACTGTTACTCTCGATGTCGGGAATACCTCCACTTGCAGGTTTTATCGCTAAATTTTTTATATTCAAAAGTTTAATAAATTCTGGCTTTATCAGCCTGTCTTTGACCCTTGTGGTGGCGAGTGTTGTATCGTGTTACTATTATCTAAATATTATAAAAGCTATGTATTTCGATAAAGCTAGTGGTAATAAGGTTGCTTATTCTAAGGGCCTATTCATTATCACTTCGGTGGCTTCGCTGATCAACCTCGTTCTTTTCTTGTACGTTTTACTCACTCATTGAACTAAAGGGCTGACAAGGTGACCCCTGAGGGTTTTCATATTCATCATTACAAAAAAGTTTCAAGCACTAATAAAGAAGCGTTGGATTTAATTGATAAAGGAATATCAAATGAAACTATTATTGTTGCTGATAAACAAACAGAAGGCAGGGGGCGCACCGGAAAAAACTGGATTTCTCCAGAGGGTAATTTTTATGCAAGTTTGGTAATAAACCTCTTTAACGATTATCTGAATGAAAGCCAGCTTTCGGTGTCATTCCAGCGCGTGACGCTGGAATCTAGAAATCAAGAAGAATGGTCAAGCACACAACTGTACAAACGTTGTGGTATTCCCACCAAGGATGATGTCATCCGAGTAGCCTGGCACTGGGATCCAGAAAACTTAATTACAAATGGGCACATCAGGCAACTGTGTAATAAGAACTGGATTCCAGTGTCACGCACTGGAATGACACCACATACCACCTGCAAATTGCAATGTTCGCATAGTTATGTGTCAAGCACTGGGGAAAATACTGGGATGATAGAAAGAGGTTTAATGAATCAAGTTAGCAAATTAACAGAATTGACTTTTGTTACTGCTCTTGCTGTTGGAAATGCTATACTGTCATTTATAAATGGTCTAAATCTCCAGTATAAATGGCCAAATGACATTCTAATCGATGGCAAGAAAATAAGTGGAATATTGCTTGAAAAAAGATCCAATTCGAATTGGCTCATTATAGGAATTGGAATTAATGTCAGTCATGCACCACTTCCAGGAACAACGTGCATTAGCAATTACGGTGAGTCTGTGTCTAACATAGATCTGTTAAAGAAATTAATAATAAATTTTAATAAGCTAAGAAAGCAATGGCTACTTGATGGGTTTTATGCTATAAGAGAAATGTGGTTAAAAAAAGCATTCAAAATGAATGAGCAAATCAGTGTAAAGTTAGCTGACAAATTGTATGAAGGAATTTTTGCTGATATAGATAAAAGTGGTAAATTGGTGTTGCAGCAAAAGGATGGAAGCTTAATTTATTTTGATGCAGGTGAGTTATTTATTGATAATGCATTATGAATACATATGTAATTTTTGCTTACCTTATTAGTTTCACGCTGATTGCTGGAGAGCTAATTTTTACCATTTCTTGTTATACTAAAAGTAAAAAAATTCTAGAAAGCCTGAAAGATAATCATGAAGAAGAAACATAAGCGATTACTTATAACTTCAGGAATTTTCTGCTTTTTAAGTTGTGCAGTTTTTTTTATTTTAACAACGCTCAAAGAAAATATCTCATTTTTCTATACAGTAAGTGAGGCAATAGTTTTACCAAATGGTCAAAAACTAATCCGTGTTGGTGGAATGGTTGTTGAAAATAGCGTGATACGCAACGAAAGTGAAGTGATTTTTCAAATGACAGATTTTAATAAGAGCGTTATGGTGAAATATCAGGGAATACTTCCACCAATGTTTTCAGAAAAAAGTGGTGTTGTTGTGCAAGGTAAAATGTTTGATAATAGTACTTTTCTTGCAGATACAGTGTTTGCAAAACATGATGAGAACTATATGCCGAAAGTTTTAAAATAGATTCCTTAACCTGGCTGTATTGAAACGGTATGTAGAGAGAGTCACAGCCTAGAGACTATTACTCTTTCCAGTTTAACCCCAATCTGGTTCATTAATGGTATTGTTTTCTAATTCCTCTACTTTTGTCTGTAAGTTATTCAGGCTCTGTACTAAACCACTATTTTCATTACCAACCTTTGTAATTAGCTCGTCAAGCTTACTCCTTTCTTCTGTTAGCATGTCATTTAATTGACTGATAGAGTTGCTATTGTTATGCAATACATCATCCAATTCAGGAACGAATTTCGTGTTCAGCTCTGCGATTAATTTATCTAAAGCTTTGTGGACATAACCAAGCTGCGCTGGATTTCGCGCAACTGTTTCATCATAACCTTTAGGTTTGGTGTTAACTTCTATTTTGCTTATTACTTTAAGTTCGTTTTTGCTTTCTTGTTTACTATTATTCATGCTAACTCCTATAAAAAATTATAATTTTAAAATCAATTCAGCTACATTGAAGTGGTATGTGGAAAGAGTAACAGCTAGCAAGCTATTACCTTTTTTATTAAAGCAACCCGTTCTCTTCGCCAGTAGCATGAGGGAATATGGAAGCTTCTGCAATGCCTGGCTGATCATCACGAAATTCCTGAAGCTCATCTCGAAGAGTTTGAAGTTGACTTTTTATTTCAGTTGTATTGTTCCCTATATTTGATATAGTTGTTGACAGTGGCTCCACTATGCCAGTTGTAATGTTACTGCTTAAACTTGTGTTATACTCATTAATACTGTCTATCAAGCCATCATAAACCTTTTTAAGGTATGTTATAGCTGCGGCTGTTTGCTTCATTTCCGCTATAGGTATTTTTTCCAGTGGCTGATTTATATCAAAATCTAACTCCTTAGCACCTTTTTCTTTATTCTGAATTTTTACTGAATCTATACTTGGTTTTACAAAATCTGGTTTTGTAAAAACCGGGCTCTCAAGTTTTAGTAATTTACTTTGGTCTGAAGGCTCGTCACCAAAATATAATTCTACATTGTTTTTACTCATAATAAGTTACCTCCTATAAAAAAATTGATTTTCATAAATTGCTACCATACAAGTAGCATTGAATCGTTATTGTTTTCTACTATTGTAAAATCTGGAGCTTCTGCAATGCCTGGCATATCGTCCTTGATTTGCTTGAGCATCTCAATCATTTCTTTGTTCTGTTTACTCTGCTCGTCAAGTTTCCCTTTTAATGCATCAATAATAGCTTTAGACTGATCTTGATTGCTGAGATCACCGATCACAGCTGTCACTTTCTCATAAGGCAGTTTGTGAATGATGTCTTTAAGCTCTTCTGCGCCTACGTTATCCAAAAGTTCTTTAAACTGCTCATTAGACATATTGCGAGCAAAAGCTTGAAGTTTGTCTGGGTTGTCAACTAAAGACTTAATGATAATCTGAATCTTATTAGAATCAGTTAAATCCTGAGCAATTGCTTCGAGTTTCTCAGGATCAAGCTTATTAACTAAGTCTTTCAGTTGTTCTTCTTGCAGACTATTTACTAAAGCTTTCAACTGATCACCTTCTAATTCTTTGGAGAGTATTGTCAAGTGGTGCTCAGCCAAGTCTTTTGCAAGCACTGTAAATTGCTCGTCATTTAAAGTTTTAATAAGTGCTTTGAACTGATCCACTTTTAAGTGAGGTAAAATTTCTTTTACTTGCTCTGAATTTAATTTTCTCACTAGAGCTTCAAGCTGAGTATCATTTAAAATAGGAACAATTATTTGTAACTTTTCTGGATTTAGTTCCTGAGCGAGGGTTTTTAGCTGGTGATTGGTTAGATGATCCACTAAAGCTTGGAGTTGTTCATCTGTTAAGTTCTCTGCTAAGGCCTGCAACTGGCTTGAGCTCAGTTCAGGAATTATTTTTTGCAGTTGCTCGTTACTAAGAGTATTGGCAAGAGTTTTTAGTTGGCCGTCTGTTAGGCCCTGAATAAAAACTTTAGTAAACGCGTTTGATAGCAACAGTAGCACATCTCTTATATGTCTCTCACCGTAGTATAACATAATGTCTTGTAATACCTCATTGTCAGGTGAATCGATTATATTTCCTGCCTCGTCTGAAAAATAATATTTATTGTTGCCAGTATCTGAATCTTCCCATGTTACATATTTGTATTCCAATTTTTTTGATTTAATAGAACTGCTACACATAGTTTTGAAAGGCTGCACAAGCTCTCTTGTATATGATAACTTAGCCAACTCATTACCGTAATATACAAATGTATGGTTACTTTTTACATAATCTAAGTTAGAATCACTTTTATAATCTTTGGCTACCAGATTTCCTTCATTTTCTTCCTCCAGACATATGTAACTGTCTAGGCAAGAACTGCTGCAAAGTTTTATAGGCAATAAGCCTAGTACTACATCGTTTTTATCATCCAGCGATACAAGCTCAACTTTTTTAATAGGCATTGTAGGATCATTACCTTCAGGCCACTTTATCCTTGTAGTCGGGGTTTTTCTAAACACCTCTTTTCCAGGTATCATCTTAAAAACATGCTTTTTTCCACTCATAGGCGTCACCAATAAATTAATTGTTAGTATTCTAACATTTATTGATTAATTTATTGTTAAGTTAGTATATATTACAATTGTAATAACCAACATTACTTGTGTAGAGAAAAGTTACGAAAAGAAATAGAGATTTTCAGGGAAATAGTATAAAATCCTCATAGATTAAAATAAGCTGCTTTGACAGGTTTTGTGGCGGCTAGAGCTGTATAGACTGGTGGAGGCAAGCGGGATCGAACCGCTGACCTTCTGCGTGCAAAACAGATGCTCTACCAGCTGAGCTATACCCCCAGGTAATTCTTGCTTAAAGCATAAATCACTCAGGCTGAAATGCAAGAAATATTTATCTATTAGGCTATTGCTAAATAGTGTACAAATTCTGCAGGGTGTACACACTTCTCTATTTTTTTGTCTCCTTAGCGTTATACGTCACACCATCCAAATAAATCTGTGAACTGAAAATTAACAAGAAGTTTTCCTTTGGAAATTTTTTTAAATTATTCATAGATTTTTTAACTAAATTATCACTAACGCAGTATATTATATAATTTATTTAACCACACATGAAAATTTTAGTTTGATTAAAACGGATAAAAACTGTATTGATGTTTAGTATAGCTGAAAAATGAAATGATCCCGTAGCTCAGCCGGTAGAGCAACTGACTTTTAATCAGTGGGTCACGCGTTCGAATCGCGTCGGGATCACTCACAAATTTTGAAAAACATGCTAAAAGAACAAGACAAAATATTCACCAACCTAAATGGTAAAGGAACTCCACTACTTGAGGGTGCAAAAAAACGTGGTAGCTGGCAAAAAACAAAGGAATTACTGGATTTAGGATCAGAAAAGATCATTGATGAAGTAAAGAAATCTGGTTTGAGAGGTCGAGGGGGTGCAGGATTTTCCACCGGCCTTAAGTGGAGCTTTATGCCCAAAAATCTCCCAAAAGCATATTTAGTAGTCAATGCAGATGAGTCAGAACCTGGTACATGTAAAGATAGAGATATATTGCGATATGAGCCACATAAGTTACTTGAGGGAATTCTCCTGGCCGGCAAAGCGATCAGCGCATCAGTTGCATATATTTATATCAGGGGTGAATTTTATAATGAATATTTAGTTCTAAAAAAAGCACTTGAGGAAGCCTATAAAGAAGGTTTAATTGGAAAAAATGCCTGCAAATCAGGTTATGATCTTGATGTGTTTATCCATAGGGGCGCAGGAGCTTACATATGTGGGGAAGAAACAGCTCAACTCGAATCAATTGAAGGAAAAAAGGGCTTTCCTCGCATGAAGCCTCCATTTCCCGTAGGTGTTGGACTTTTTGGCTGCCCAACCACAATAAACAACGTTGAAACTATAGCCATGGTTTCAGATATTCTGAATCGCGGAGGAGAATGGTTTGCATCTCTTGGTAAACCAAATAATACTGGTACCAAGGTCTTTTGTATTTCAGGGCACGTAAACAACCCGTGTAATGTTGAAGAAGAGCTCGGAATTCCATTACGTGAATTAATTGAAAAATACGCAGGTGGAGTGCGAGGAGGTTGGGATAATTTACTTGCTGTAATACCTGGTGGGTCTTCAGTGCCATTAATTCCAAAATCTATATGTGATACTATTGAAATGGATTTTGATTCATTAAGAACTGCACAATCAGGGCTTGGTACTGCTGCTGTAATAGTGATGAATAAATCAACTGATATAATAGCTGCAATAGAGAGGTTATCACACTTTTATATGCATGAGTCCTGTGGACAATGCACACCATGCCGTGAAGGTACTGGATGGATGTGGAGGATTATGAAGAGGATGGTGGCAGGAGATATTAAGCCTGATGAAATAGATAAGCTGCTTGACCTTACAACTCAAATAGAAGGACATATAATTTGCGCACTTGGCGATGCTGCAGCTTGGCCGATTCAAGGATTAATAAGACATTTTCGCCATGTTATCAAAGAGAGAGCGATAATTTAACTTTACTTATACTTCTTAAGCCGTTTTGCTACTTAGCAACCAGAGCTAAAAAATATTGATTCCCTTCTCTTTTAGGTTCCAATTCTACCTTTGCGATATCTTCAGTGTCTCGAATTAGCCGTTCTAATTTTTCCAGTCCAACTTCAGTGTTTATAAGCTCTCTCCCTCTAAATCTCATTGTGACTTTAATTTTATGTCCGTGGGCAAGTAAGTCTCTTGCTTGACGCAATTTTGTTCCGTAATCGTGATCACCAATATTGGGACCCAGTTTAATTTCTTTTATAGTTAATGTTTTTTGTTTCTTTTTTGCTTCACTTGCTTTCTTTTTTATATCATACTTTTGCTTGCTATAATCCAGAATTTTACATACTGGAGGGGTTGAATCAGGTGCAATTTCCACCAAGTCTAAACCAACACCCTGTGCAAATTCCAAAGCTCGTTCTATTGGCACGATTCCGACCATTTCACCACTATGATCAACTAAGCGTACCTCCTTAGCTGTGATAAATCCATTAATTCTGTTTTTATTGTTCTTTTTAACTTGCAAACTTTAACTCCCTTAATTCAAATTAATACTTTTTAACAGCGATTCATTAGCCTTTTCCAAAGAAAAAGACTCCTGTCTTTCCGATCCTAAATTTCTTACTGACACAGTTTTACTTGTAACTTCATTTTTGCCTACAATCCACAATATAGGAACCTTGTTTGAACTATGCAAACGTATCTTATAACTAATTTTTTCATTGGTCAAATCAGTCTTGACTCTCACACCTTGTTCTTTTAAAATATTGCTAATTTCTGTGGCGTAACCGTCAGCTTCATTTGTAATGGTCAGAATAGCAAGTTGCGTTGGAGCAAGCCAAACTGGAAATTTTCCTGCATAATTTTCTATCAAAATTCCGATAAAACGCTCAAAAGTCCCAAGAATTGCCCTATGTAACATGACAGGGTGATGCTTGTGCCCATCTGCCCCTATATAAAAAGCTCCCAGACGTTCTGGTAAAATGAAATCAACTTGTAATGTTCCACATTGCCAATTTCTGCCTATTGCGTCTTTCAAAACGAACTCTAACTTTGGACCATAAAATGCACCTTCACCAGGGTTAAGTTTATAACTCAAGCCCGCTTCTTTAACGGCTTCAAGCAGCGCTTTTTCAGCTCTATCCCACACTTCATCATTACCTGCTCTAATATCTGGACGGTCTGAAAATTTCACAGAAATTTCATTAAATCCAAGCTCTGAATATACTTCTTTTAAAAGGTCACAAAACTTTATAGTCTCAGAATTCACTTGTTCTTCCATACAAAAAATGTGTGCATCGTCTTGCGTAAAACCACGCACTCGCATCAGTCCGTGCAATGAGCCTGAGCTTTCATTTCTATGGCATGTGCCAAACTCTGCCATACGTATTGGTAAATCACGGTAGCTCCTGGTGTGAGAATTAAAAATCTGCACATGACAAGGACAATTCATGGGTTTTATTGCTAACTTTTTATTCTCAGATTCGTCAACAATAAACATATTTTCACGAAACTTATCCCAATGTCCAGATCTTTCCCACAGCTCTTTACTTACTAAAATAGGAGTTTTTACCTCAAAATAGCCATTATTTATTAGCTTCTTTCTGATGTAAGACTCAAGAACATTATATAGAATATATCCTTGTTCATGCCAAAAAACCTGCCCAACAGCTTCCTCTTGAATGTGAAATAAATCCATATCCTTAGCAATTTTGCGGTGATCACGTTTTTCTGCTTCTTTGAGGCACTCAAGGTAAGCGTTTAATTCATCCTTATTTCCCCATGCTGTGCCATATATTCGCTGCAACATTGGGCCCTTAGAATCACCACGCCAGTATGCACCCGCTACTTTCATAAGTTTAAACGCTTTAACTCTACCGGTTGATGGTGAGTGCGGACCACGGCATAGGTCAACAAAATCACCTTGCCTATAAACAGTTAGGTTTTCACCCTCTGGTATGGATGAGATAATATCAACCTTATATTTTTCGCCTATACCACTAAAGAAATCAACTGACTGCTTGCGAGTCCAAACTTCTCGAACAAATCTGTGGTTACTTTTTACAATCTCTTTCATTTTCTTTTCTATTGCGGTAAGATCGTCCGTAGTGAAGGTACGATCTGTAGCAAAATCATAGTAAAAACCGTCCTGAATTGTTGGGCCGATAGTAATCTGAGTATTAGGAAATAGCTCTTTCACTGCCTGCGCCATTATATGAGCAGCATCATGCCTTATTATATCTAAACCCACTTCGTCACTCAGTTGTATCACCTCTATCTCTGCATCAGCTTCAATTTCACGTGAGAGGTCATATAGCTCACCATTTACTTTCAATGCAACTACTTCTTTCAAAGCATCCGGTTGTAATATATCAAAGCCAGTGACTTTACCACTGTATTCTTTTACTTTTTGTTCGGTTGAAAAAGTAACCCTAACCATAAATAAACCTATACGGACATGTAGCTTGAAGGCGGTTTGCTTCTTCCAACGGTGTCATCCCAGTGTCACGCACATAGCCATACGAACATTCATTTTCGAAGGTAAATTGCACAGCAAATGGTGTCATCCCAGTGCTTGACACTGGAATCCAGCTTTTTTGTAATTTCATTGAAAATGTTGCATAGTGTGCTTGTTCACAATCAATTTTACTGGATCCCAGTGTCAAGCACTGGGATGACACCTTTGTGTTTGAGGCAAAACAGGCTATAACATTTAACATACTGCCCTCGCAAACAAATGTTCGTACAGTTGTGTATCAGCTACTGGGATGACACCACCCCTAGTGGGCACTGCCCCTAAATCATAATGGATAACAGGGTTATAAGCTCTGAACATTAATAATAAGGCCTATTCTTTTTTAACCTGAGTGCAATTGCGTCTTCCCAAACTTCACCATTACGCAATAACTTTTCTTTATTGTACATTAGCTCCTCTCTTGTTTCAGTAGCAAATTCAAAGTTAGGACCTTCAACAATTGCATCAACTGGACATGCCTCTTGGCAAAGTCCGCAGTATATGCATTTTGTCATATCAATATCATAGCGCGTGGTGCGGCGACTACCGTCTTCTCTTTCCTCTGCTTCAATAACTATTGCTTGAGCAGGGCAGATAACTTCACATAATTTACAAGCTATGCATCGTTCTTCACCGTTTGGATACCTACGCAACGCATGCTCACCACGAAACCTTGGACTTAAAGGGCCCTTCTCCATAGGATACCTCAAAGTAACCTTTGGCTTAAACATATATTTTAATGTAATAACAAACCCTTTAATTAACTCTACAAAAGACCAGTACCAAGCTAATTTCTTGAGCATAAAATATTTAAAACTTGTGTCAGTCATTATAAATCATATTATCAGTTTTCAAAATAAATATTTTCACCTGGGTGACTTTTTAGGTATTTTGGTTTCTTAAGTGTAATATTGCTAAGTAGTTTATATAAATAATGACAAACACAAATGAAACTATTTTCGCTTTATCGACCGTATTTGGTAAGTCAGGAGTTGCAGTAATCAGAATTTCAGGCAACTACGCGCTTAAAGCTTTAAATCATTTTCATATTAAGAAAGAAATTAAACCAAGATTTGCTACTTTAGTTGATCTATATGATGATTCCAGTCAATTGATAGATAATGGAATAATCATCTATTTCCCTGCTCCAAACAGTTTCACTGGCGAGGACGTTATAGAGTTACAAGTGCATGGAAGCAAGGCAGTTATAAAAATCATCTTGGAGGAATTATCAAAAGTTTTCGTTATGGCCAAGCCTGGAGAATTCTCACTTAGGGCTTTTCTAAATGGTAAATTTGACTTAACGCAAATAGAAGGGATTGCAGACTTAATTGATGCTGAGACGAAAATGCAAGCTAAACAAGCGATTAAGCAGATATCAGGAGAATTGGAGAGACTATACAGCAATTGGAGGCAAAGATTAATAACGATACAATCCAAAATCGAAGCATATATAGACTTTCCAGAGGACATTTGGGCAGAAAAAAGTGAATTGGAAAAAATTAATAATGAAGTGCAATCTCTCGTGCAGTTGATACAAGAGCATTTAAATGATAATAGACGGGGCGAAAGGTTGCGTGAGGGTTTACATATTGTAATAACTGGTGAACCAAATGTCGGTAAATCAACTCTGTTTAATTTCTTAGCCAAGCGTGATATTGCTATTGTTTCTGAATATGCAGGCACAACAAGAGATATACTTGAAGCTCATATTGACATTGGCGGATACCCAATCATTCTCTCTGATACTGCTGGAATTCGTGAAAGTTCAGATCCAATAGAATTAGAAGGTATAAGTCGAGCGAAAAAGAGGTCTTTTGAAGCTGATTTAAGAATAGAGCTATTTCCTTTTGAACAACGACACGATGTCAATTATCAAGCCACAGGCAATCTACCATCTGTCGTTGACACACAACTATGCAAATATTGTAATCAACAAACGGTGTCATCCCAGTGCTTGACACTGGGATCCAGATATAAAAATACTTGCAAATTATGCAATAGACAATGGATTCTAGAAACATGTGCTGAAAACAATGTTCATAGCTGGATTCCAGTGTCAGCTACTTGCATGACATCAGACCAAAATGACACCATTTATGTATTGAGCAAAGCTGACGATGTTATCAATAATCACAATATAAAAATTAATGGCATAGATCTTTTACCCATTTCTATTCTAAAGGAAATAGGTACAAACAAATTGATCTCTCTCATAAAAGAGAAGGCAGAGGAAAAATTTGGGCATGATAGAGACACTCCTATAATCACTCGGCAAAGACATAGGAATCACATGAAGAAAGCACTGGAACATTTACAACGTTTTAATATCGATAATCCAATTGAGTTGATATCTGAAGATTTGAGGCTTGCTGCATTTGAACTTGGTGCGGTGATTGGAATTATTGATGTTGAGGAAATATTGAGTAGTGTGTTTAGCAACTTTTGCGTGGGCAAGTAAAGCTTTTATAGATTGCTTAAAATCAAATGTTGTGATAGAAAAGAAATGGACGGATGGCCGAGCGGTTTAAGGCACCAGTCTTGAAAACTGACGTACGTGATGAGCGTACCATGGGTTCGAATCCCATTCCGTCCGCACAGCATCTCGCTATGCTAGCTGATTTTTAGAGCTTATTTGGACTATGTGGTTCATAACGCTGGAAATCTTGTCTAATCTAGCCACATCTTTTAAAAATACATCCCTTTGTAAATTGACCTTGTTAGCAAAGAAAGCTAATATCTATAAATAGATCACCATCTGAATATGAAAACCGATATAGTAATAATAGGTGCAGGACCTGTTGGAATATTCACTGCTTTTCAAGCGGGAATGCTTGATATGAGATGTCATATAATAGATGTTTTGGATCAAGCAGGAGGACAATGCACAGCTCTTTACCCAGAAAAGCCAATATATGATATACCTGGTTATCCTGTAATCACTGCCCAAAAATTAATTGAGCAACTAATGGAGCAATCTTCGCCATTTAAGCCTGTTTACCATTTAAGTCAAAAAGTGGAAAAGATTTCAAATAACGAAGGTGAAAGCTTTACTGTCATAACGAACATAGGTACAGAGGTAAAATGCAAAGCCGTTATTGTTGCTGCAGGTAACGGAATGTTTGAACCTAACCGTCCACCCTTAAGTGGTATATTAGAATATGAAAATAAATCTGTATTTTACAGTGTAAATAAAATTTCTGATTTTCAGGACAAAACTATAGTCATTGCAGGTGGGGGTGATTCTGCGGCTGATTGGACTGTAGAACTTTCTAAAGTTGCGAAGAAAATTTATGTGATACATAGGAGAAAGGAATTTCGCTGCACTCCTGAAACTAGAAATAAATTAGAATCACTTGAAATTGATGGAAAAATAGAACTGGTAGTGCCATATCAATTACACGAACTAGCAGGAGGTAATGGGCAGTTGAGCGCAGTGATAGTAAAAAACATTGCCTCTAAGGAAGAAAAAGAAATATCCGCTGATTTTTTGCTGCCATTTTTTGGATTGTCAATGAATCTTGGTCCAATAAACAATTGGGGTATACAGTTAGAACATAGCCGCATAGTTGTCGACCCAGCTACACTTAAAACCAGTAGAGATAGGATATATGCAATCGGAGATATAGCTATTTATTCAGGCAAACTAAAATTAATACTAAATGGTTTTGCTGAGAGCGCCATGGCTTGTTATGACATATACAAAGTAATCCACAACTCTCCGGTTAATTTTCAATATTCAACCTCAAAGGGAATTCACGGAAAAGAAAAACTTCCTTGACAAACCTCGCCAGCTCCCTTATCATGAAACTGAAGCTATTGTATTTGCTTTCACCAATCTGCAGATTAAAAGGTAAGGATTACTTAATGTATCGGCGTCTTATGTTCAATTTTTTGCAGTATATAGATACTGTATGTCTTTACAAAACTTCATCTACATCTAGATTTTTATCTAAATAAGCTGAACGCGCTTACAAAGCGTTACAAGACATCAAAAAATGCCAATACTCGACAGAGATAGTAAAAGACTAGCTAACTCAGGGATTCTTTGTCTTTTTTTCTGCTTAGTAAATTTCTTAAACGTTTGCAGCGTAAGTTAGTTGCAATTAAAAGCAGCTTAATCTCGCTTGTCAAGCGTTTAAAACATAAAAAACGCCAATATTTTAAAGCGGATAATAACCCCAGGGCTTCTTTTGCCTTTTTTTTCATTTGGTAAATTTCTTAAATATTTATGGCTAAACGACAACCGTCATCCCGCTGCTTGTTAGCGGGATCTAGAGATACCGCGAATGAATCGCGGTATGACGTAGGACTGCTGTCATCCCAGTGCTCCTTTTTTTGTCATCCCAGTGCTTGACACTGGGATCTAGTTTTCCATATAATCTCATCGAAAATGTTGTAACCACTTTCTGTGCTAGTTTGCTTGCTTACAAGCAAACTTTCCTGGATCCAAGTAGTCAGGGCACTGAGATGACACCCTCTTGGATGAAAACCAGTATCAGCTACTTTCATGACACCATTCTTTTTTCTGGATCCAAGTAGTCAGGGCACTGGGATGACAGGAGAAAGAGGCACTGGAATGACAAAGAGGGTACTTGGATGACAGGAGGTAATGCAGGAAGTCTAATAGTGCAGCAACACGGAACCCCAGGTCAGGCCTGCACCTATTGAAATCAGCAGTACCAGATTTCCTGATTTTATTTTTGATTCTTGTATTGCATAGTCTAAGGCCAGTGGAATTGATGCCGCTGAGGTGTTTGCATGCTTATCAACGGTATTAATCACTTTCTCTATAGGAAAATCTAATTTCTTTACTACTGCTTCAATAATACGAATGTTTGCTTGATGGGGAATTAACCAGTCAATATCAGTGATTTTCAAATTATTGCATTTCAGAGTTTCCTCTACTGAGGCTGTTAACTTATCCACTGCATGTTTAAACACTTCTCTTCCATTCATGCATATTTTTCCAGAATCACCAGTTGAGGATATCCCTCCGTTCGTACATAGTATGTCCACATTGCCGTCAGAGTATAAGTTTGTTGATATGATGCCGCTTCTACCCATTTCTGATTTCATCACCACTGCACCAGCACCATCACCAAAGAGTACACAAGTTGACCTATCTTCCCAATCAACAATCCTAGACATTATTTCAGCACCTATAACCAATGCATATTTAATTCTATTGTTAGATTTTATGAGCGAATCAGCAACTGTAACTGCATATATAAAACCAGAGCATGCTGCTTGTACATCAAAAGCAAATGCGTTTTTACATTTTAACTTACTTTGTACAATCGTTGCACAGCTAGGAAAAGTTTTATCAGGAGTTGTTGTAGCAACTATAATCAAGTCAATTTCATCTACTGAAATTTTAGCTTTTTCTATAGCACTTTTTGCTGCATTTACAGCTAGATCTGACGTTAGTTCTCCTTCATCTGCTATATGCCTTTGAACTATTCCTGTTCTCTGCCTTATCCATTCATCGCTCGTCTCAACTATCGATGCAATTTCGTTGTTACTCAACATTTTTCTTGGTAGGTAAGATCCAGTGCTTAATATGAAACTTTTATTCAATATGACTTACCCCGTTAATTATCTTTTGATTTAAATTTTCACTAATTGCATTTACTGCAAATTTTATGGCATGGGCAAAAGAAATAGCATCAGAATTTCCATGACTTTTAATGATGATACCATTCAGCCCTAAAAACATAGCTCCACTTCTAATTTTGGGATTAAAACGCGTTAAAGCTTTATTTAGTTTGGATTTTAACAATATACCAACAAGCATTTTCGCTATCCACGAATTGAATACTTCCTGCTTTATTAGATTGATAAAGGTACTAGCGGTTGCCTCAGCCGTTTTGAGCATTACATTGCCAACAAAACCATCAGCAACAATCACATCTATATTACCCTCTAAAAATTCACTTGCCTCTATATACCCTTTGAAATTAATGCCTGGAGCGTTTTTAAGCAACTCAAAAGCGCCGCGCACTGAGTCATTACCTTTAACTTCTTCTGTGCCGATATTTAGCAAAGCAACTTCAGGATTGTCAATTTTTAATGCTATTTTTGCAAATATACTACCCATTAACGCAAATTGAAATAATGAGTCGGCATTACAATCAACATTTGCACCAAGGTCAAGCAAAGCGAAGCTTTTTGTCTTAGTTGGACAGATAGAGGCAATAGCAGGACGATAAATGTTTGGTAATGTTCCTAAAATAAATCTGGAAATTGCCATCAACGCTCCGGTGTTGCCTGAAGATACCACTCCGAAAGCTTTACCTTCTTTCACTGCAACAATTGCAGCTTTCATACTTGAGTCTTTACGATGTCTCAGCGCAAAAGATGGCTTATCATTTGCAAGGACATTGTCAGAACAATGAGTAAATTCAGAATTGTTACTTACTTTTTTATATTTCAAAAGCAAAGGAGATACTTCTTCCTTATCTCCATAAATATGAAAAAAAACTTTAATGCCTGGGTCAACAAGGTTGTCTAAAAAAAAACCAGCACCATGAATTACGGAAAGAGGCGCAAAATCGCCCCCCATAGCGTCAAGTGCAATAACTATATTATTATTGACCGTAGATAACATATCATAATAGTCACTCTGCCTGTTGCTTGATGAAAACCCGTTTTCCTTTGTAACTGCCATCAACTGCTACGTTATGAGGCAACATGAATTCCCCAGTTGTTGAACATACCACAACATTCTTAGGCTCAATAGCATGATGAGAACGATGCATATTACGCCTTGACTTTGACTTTTTTCTTTTTGGAACTGCCAAAACTTCCTCCATTCTACTACAAAATTCAATTCATTAGTAACATGTTTTTTACAGGAAGTAAACAGGGATAGTAAAATAAGTAAGGTTTGCTTATGTAATTGAGTTCTATAGCTAAAGTGGCTCTACAATTTGAAAAACCGTCATTCCGCTACTCGTTAGCGGAATCTATACCGCGAATGAATCCATAGCTGTACGAACATTCATTTTTGAAGGTAAATTGCACAACAGATGATGTCATTCCAGTCTGGAATCCAGAAATTTTGCTTATAACTGAGCTGATGAGCTAAAGGTAGTTGTCTTATGCTAAAACAAACGTTTTTAATTAAGTTGCATAGAAGCTGGATCCCAGTGGGCTTTGTTGCATCGCTAGCTATGATGGATTAAAGATAAAAAAGATAGCGAATATCAGTAGCTTATTATTCTGGTATTTATAACAAGAACGGTCAGTGAATACCTAAATTTGAGTAAAAGAAATTTCACTACCACTCACTAATCTGGCTAAAATTCAAGAATTTCAATGCTTTAGCTATTTTCAATAGAATTAAATTTATTAATATAAATAA